>NZ_JBEZFD010000026.1:0-138346 GCF_040649235.1 Spirillospora sp. NPDC049024 | reverse complement strand
CGAGATCCGGCAGCGCCACCCCGTCTTCGGCGTCGGCTCCTACGTCGAACTGTC
The DNA here is from genome assembly GCF_040649235.1 of Spirillospora sp. NPDC049024. NCBI lineage: Bacteria > Bacillati > Actinomycetota > Actinomycetes > Streptosporangiales > Thermomonosporaceae > Spirillospora > Spirillospora sp. NPDC049024. The sequence goes on along the minus strand of NZ_JBEZFD010000026.1, from coordinate 138,292 downwards.
CGCCTCCAACCCCTCCGTCCTCGCCTTCACCCGCGAGATCAACGGCGGGGACGCCAACCAGTGGGGCGGCACGAACACCGTCCTCTGCGTGAACAACCTCTCGCGGTTCCCGCAGCCCGTGGAACTCGACCTGCGGCGTTTCCGGGGCTCGTCCCCGATCGAGTGCATGGGCGGCGTGCAGTTCCCGGCCATCGGCGAACTCCCCTACCTGCTGACCCTGCCGGGCCACGGCTTCTACTGGTTCCTGCTTCCGCCGCCGCCGGACGAGCAGGAGCAGGGAGAGGGAGTGATGTGACCGTGGCGCCGTCCGATCTGCCGACCGACGACTCCCTCGTCCGGCTCCTGTCCGGCTGGCTGCCCCGGCAGCGCTGGTTCGGCGGCAAGGACGGCCCCATCCACGAGCTCGCCATCGGCACCGCCACCGAACTCCGCCCCGGCGACCCCGCCCTGCACCACCTCGTCATCGACGTCCGCCAGGACGGCGCCACCGACCACTACCAGCTCCTCCTCGGCGTCCGCCGCGACCTGCCCGAGCATCTGGCGCCGGTCGCGATCGGGCGGCTGGACGGCCCCGAGCAGGGGATCACCGGCTACGTCTACGACGCCGCGCACGACACCGAGCTGACGCGCCCGCTGCTGGCCCTCATGGCGGACGAGCGGACGGTCGGGCCGCTGACCTTCCGCCGCGCGCCCGGCACCGGCATCCGCACGGACCTGGACGGCACGCCGATCCCGGCCGAGCAGAGCAACACCTCGCTGATCTTCGGCGACGCCTACATCTGCAAGCTGTTCCGCCGCCTGTCCCCCGGCGTCAGCCCCGACCTGGAGGTCAACCTCGCGCTCTCGCGGCGGGGCTCCGAGCACATCCCGAGCGTGCACGGATGGATCGAGCTGGAACCGGGTGCGCTGGGGGCCGCGGGCTCGGAGTCCGGCGAGGGCGAGCCGGCCACGCTCGCGCTGCTGTCGGAGTTCCTGCGCACCGCGACGGACGGCTGGCAGCTCGCGCTCACCAGCGTCCGCGACTGGTTCGCGCAGCCGGCGCCGCCGGGAGCGCCGCCCGCGTTCACCGCCGAGGACCCCGGGGCGGCCGGCGGCGACTTCGCCGCCGAGGCCGAGCGGCTCGGCGCGGCCACCGCCGAGGTGCACCGCGACCTCGCCGCCGCGTTCGGCGTGACGCAGGCGCCGCCCGAGCTGGTGCGGGAGATCGTCTTCGCGATGCACGAGCAGCTCGACCAGGTCGCCGCCGCGGTCCCGCAGCTGCGCCCGTACGCGCCCGCGATCCGCGAGGTGTTCGACCGGGTCGCCGCCGAGGCGGTGCCGCTGCCGTTCCAGCGCGTGCACGGCGACTACCACCTCGGCCAGGTCCTGCGCACCGACTCCGGGTGGATGCTGCTGGACTTCGAGGGCGAGCCGGCCCGCGCGCCCGCCGAGCGCCGGGCGCCCGCGCACCCGCTGCGCGACGTCGCCGGGATGCTCCGCTCGTTCGAGTACGCCGCGCGGTTCCTGCTGGTCAGGGACGCGGACCTGCCGCAGCAGGCGGCGGACGCGCTGGAGCTGCGCGCCCAGGCGTGGGCCGAGCGGAACCGGGCGGCGTTCTGCGCCGGCTACGCGGCCGCGGGCGGGCCCGACCCGGCCGAGCACGCGTCGCTGGTGCGGGCGTTCGAGTTCGACAAGGCGGTCTACGAGATCCGCTACGAGGCGCGGAACCGGCCGTCGTGGCTCCCCGTGCCGCTGCGGTCCCTGGCCCGGCTCGCGGGCTGACCGGGCCGGGACCGCGCGCGCTCCGCGGATCGCGCCGCGCCGCATGTCGTGCCATGGGCCTCCTCACGGGCCGCGTCACAGGTCGATGGAGTAGTCCAGGACGACCCGGTCGGCGGGCAGCACGATGTCGCGGCAGACCTCCATGACGCCGGCGCGCGACAGCATCCGGCGGGTGATGGCGAGCACCGGCACCCCGCCCGTCATGCGCAGGGTCTCGGCCTCCTCCGGGGTCGGCATGCGGGAGCGGACGGCCTCCTCGACCCGGATCGGCGGGTGCCCGAGGTAGGCCAGCTGCGCGAGCGTCCCGCCGGGCCAGGGCTCGCGCGCCGGGTCGGCGACGGGCGTGTCGCCGACCACGTCCCACGGCAGGTAGTTCACGGAGATCTGCTGCGGCTCCTCGCGGGCGTAGAAGACGAACCGGCGGCGCAGCAGCTCGGTGCCGGACGGCAGCTCGAACAGCGCGCCCAGGTCGTCGTCGGCCCGGACGCGGGAGAACTCGCGGTCGAGCCGGTACTCCTCCCAGGTGATCTTCTGGTCGCGGGTGAACGTGGTCTCGGGCACCGCCATCGGCTCGCTCACCGCGCGGTAGCGGTCCATCGCCACGCGCCGGGCCGGCGGGACGACCCGGACGATCGTGCCGCCGCCGCGGCGGGTCTCCACCAGCCCCTCCCCGCGCAGCAGCGCGACCGCCTGCCGCACGACGATCTCCGAGACGCGGTGGGCGTCGCACAGCTCGGCGATGGTCGGCAGCCGCGTCCCCGGCGGAAGGCTGCCGTTCCGGATCCCCTCTCGCAGGGTGTCGGCGATGCGCAGGTAGGCGGGACGGTCCGGCACCGGCGTCACCTCCCTCTCCTCGGGCGCACCCCCGGGCCTCGGGCCTGCCGCGGCGTTCGGACAGCGTTCGACGCCGCGTTCGATCCTGCGCGTCCCTCCTGTCATCCATACCTTCCGGGCGCTATCCGCGGGGGCACGGTCCGCTTACGGACAGCTTGACACCTCTCAGGCCGAGTAAGACTTTTGTATACAGAAGCGCGGCCCCGGGGAAGGGACGACCTTGATGGGCGACTTCGAGGATCTGAAGGCGGCCATCGAGGGCGAGTTTCCGGGTTGGCAGGTGTGGCGCAGCGACGCGGGACGCTGGTACGCGACCCGCAGCGGCGACCTCACCGACGCCCAACTCCAGGCGGGATGTGCGATGACGGTGGCCGCGGACGACGCGGAGGGGCTCCGCCGGATGCTGCTCGACCAGAGGCGCGGGGAGTCCTGAGACCGGTGACGGAAGGCAGGGGAGGCGGGGCCGCCCGGCCCGCGAGCGGGGGCGGGCCGGGCCGGGACATTCCGGTACGGAAGGTACCTGTGGCGCTGAGGTGACACAGGAATGGAGCCCTGGGCGGTGGGGTCGGCGTCACCCCTGGGGCGAGGTAGACGTGGCCGCACGGTCGGCGCATTCGGCGCGACCCCACGACGAAGAGTCGTGCCGGCCGTGCGGTCGCAACACCCGCACAGGCGACCACACCCGTACCCGGCGGCACCCGCGCCCGAGCGGCTCCCGCAGGTGGGCGCCGGCTCGCGAAAACAGGTGGGCCGGGCATGTGAGAGCGCCGCTTCTCGGGGCACCCTCATTGGGATAAAACGGCTCAGGGACGGGAGGCCATGACGTCATGGCACGGGTGACGCGCGCGGAGATCGACAGGCTCGTCGGCGGCGACCACCATGATCCGCACGGTGTCCTCGGGGCGCATCCCGGACGGGACGGGGTGACGGTGCGGGCGTTGCGCCCGCTCGCCGAGAAGGTCGAGGTCGTGCTCCCGAACGGCGACCGGCATCCGCTCCGGCACTTCCACCAGGGGCTGTTCGCCGGAACGCTGCCCGCCGGGACGTCGCTCGCGGGCGCCGGTGCGGACAAGGCGCCCCTCGCCGTCCCCGACTACCGGCTCGCCGTCACCTACGGGGACGGCGCCGAGTCGATCCAGGACGACTCCTACCGGCATCTGCCGACGCTCGGCGAACTCGACCTGCACCTGATCGGCGAGGGGCGGCACGAGGAGCTGTGGCGCGCGCTCGGCGCCCGCGTGCGCTCCTACGCCTCCGCGTTCGGCACCGTGACCGGGACGGGCTTCGCGGTGTGGGCGCCCACGGCGCGGGGCGTGCGCGTGGTCGGCGACTTCAACCACTGGGACGGCCGCGCGCACCCGATGCGGTCGCTCGGCTCCACCGGCGTCTGGGAGCTGTTCGTCCCGGGCGTCGGCGACGGCGTCTGCTACAAGTACGAGATCCTCGGCGCGGACGGCGTGTGGCGCACCAAGGCCGACCCGATGGCGCAGGCCACCGAGCGGCCGCCCGCGACGGCGTCCCGCGTGTTCACCTCCTCCTACGAGTGGGAGGACGGCGCGTGGATGGACTCGCGCAAGGACCACGACTGGCTGCACGAACCCATGAGCGCCTACGAGGTGCACCTCGGGTCGTGGCGCCCCGGGCTCGGCTACAAGGAGCTGGCGGACGAGCTGACGCAGTACGTCAGCGACATGGGCTTCACGCACGTGGAGCTGCTGCCGGTGACCGAGCACCCCTACGGCCCGTCCTGGGGCTACCAGGTCACCTCCTACTACGCGCCCACCGCGCGGTTCGGCGACCCCGACGACTTCCGCTACCTCATCGACCGCCTCCACCAGGCCGGTATCGGCGTCATCATGGACTGGGTGCCCGCCCACTTCCCCAAGGACGAGTGGGCGCTGGCCCGGTTCGACGGCACCGCCCTCTACGAGCACGAGGATCCGAAGCGCGGCGAGCACCCCGACTGGGGCACGCTCGTGTTCAACTTCGGGCGCGCCGAGGTCCGCAACTTCCTGGTGGCGAACGCGTCGTTCTGGCTGGAGGAGTTCCACATCGACGGGCTGCGCGTGGACGCCGTCGCCTCGATGCTGTACCTCGACTACTCGCGCAAGGAGGGCGAGTGGACGCCCAACATCTACGGCGGGCGGGAGAACCTGGAGGCCATCTCCTTCCTCCAGGAGATGAACGCGACGGTCTACAAGCGCAACCCCGGCGTCGTGACGATCGCGGAGGAGTCGACGGCGTGGCCCGGGGTGTCCCGGCCGACCCATCTCGGCGGGCTCGGGTTCGGTTTCAAGTGGAACATGGGCTGGATGCACGACACGCTCGAATACCTGCGCCACGAGCCGGTGTTCCGGCACTACCACCACAACGAGATCACGTTCTCGCTGGTGTACGCGTTCTCTGAGAACTACGTCCTGCCGCTGTCGCACGACGAGGTCGTCCACGGCAAGGGCTCGCTGCTGAGCAAGATGCCGGGCGACTCCTGGCAGCAGTTCGCGGGGCTGCGCACGCTGCTGGCCTACATGTGGTCGCATCCCGGCAAGCAGCTGCTGTTCATGGGCCAGGAGTTCGGGCAGGGCACCGAATGGGCGGAGGAGCGCCCGCTGGACTGGTGGCTGCTGGAGAACGCCGCCGAGGGCGCCAACCACCTCGGGCTGCAGAAGCTCGTCCGCGACCTGAACCTCGCCTACCGGTCGAAGCCGGCGCTGTGGACGCGCGACAGCGACCCCGAGGGGTTCCGCTGGATCGACGGCAACGACGCGGGCGGCAACACCCTGTCCTACCTGCGCTACGGGACGCCGGCCCGGGAGGGCGGCGAACCGCCCGTCGTCGCGTGCGTCGTCAACTTCGCCGGAAGCCCGCACGAGAACTACCGGCTCGGCCTGCCCCAGGCGGGCCGGTGGCGCGAGCTGGTCAACACCGACGCCTACGAGTACGGCGGCAGCGGCGTCGGCAACCTCGGCAGCGTCGAGGCGGTCCCGGAGCCGTGGCACGGGCTGCCCGCGTCCGCGCAGATGCGCGTCCCGCCCCTGGGAGCGGTGTGGCTCGTCCCTGAATAGGGTGACGGGATGCGCCTGCACATCGTCCCCGGGCAGTTCCTGGTGGAGCACCTCCCGCACGCGACGTTCCCCGAGGACGACGAGTGGGTCGCGCTCATCCGCGCCCCCGAGGGCCTCACCGTGATCCGGGACGCCTCGCCGTTCACCGAGGCGGAGCGCTGGGTCGGCTTCTACGGCGACCCGGACGGCGGCCTCGACACGCCAGGCGTGCTCGCCGGGATCGTGGGGCCGCTGGCCGAGGCCGGCGTGTCCGTCTTCGTCGTCTCGACGTACCACTCCGACCTCGTGCTCGTCCCCGAGCACCGGTCGGAGGCCGCGGCGGGGGCGCTGCGCGACGCCGGCCACCGCGTCGAAGCTTAGATCCGACTCGAAGTGGCCTCGTCGACGCGCGAACGCGTGACCTGCCCGGTGCGGCGAAGCCGGAGGCGAGCGGCGCCGGGCAGATCGCGAAGCGATGCCGCGTTCGCCCAGGCCCGGTCACGTAGCGAGCCGCCAGGCGAGCGAAGTGGGCCGGGACTCTGAACACAGCTTAGAGGCGTTCTAGCAGCCAGCGGGGGCCGGTGACGGCGGCGCCCGCCGCCTCGCAGCGGGCGCGCAGCTCGCGGTCGGCCGTGACCACCAGGTGGGCCTGCCCCGGGCGGCCCTGCCGGACGAGGTCCACGATCGTGTCGTCGCCGCTGCCGGGGGCGGCCACGACCCGCAGGCCGTCGGCGGGCTCGTCGGCGACGCCGCGCGCCGCTCCCTCGACGACGAGGACGACCTCCGGGAAGCAGCGGTCGTAGGGGAAGAGGCCGCTCGGCAGGCCCTGCACGCCGCCGTCAAGGCGCTTCAGGTCGTCGCGGAGCCGCGCGTTCGCGCCCGCCCGGTCCTTCCACCAGCCGTCGGCGCGGGCACCGACGACGTTCGCCGCGTCGACGACGAGGACGAGCTCCTGCATCGCGTTCCGCAGGCGGGGCCAGGAGCGCGCGAACGGCTCGAACAGGTTGCGGTCGGTGACCTCTTCCGCGCGCACCCATTCGGCTCTGCGCGTCTCCCGCGACGCGGGCAGCACCCGCGCGAGCTCGGGCAGCGAGCCCACGATGGAGGTGAAGGACCAGCCGCCGTGGTCCTCGACGCTGGTCCCGTGGACGGCGACCGTCGTCGTGTCGAGCGTGCACTCCTCGGACGTCTCGCGGAGCGCGCCGGTGACGACGTCCTCGTGGCTGTGGAGCGCGCCCCCGAACATGCCCCACGTCCCGCCGCCGAGGCCCCACCACGCGCGCTGCTGGAGCAGCACCCACACCTGGCCGGAGGGGTCGCGGTGGTAGGCCAGCAGGCCCGCGGCGCCGAACCGCCCCCAGTGCGTGTGGCCCAGCTCGCAGGCGGCCCAGCCGTCGCCGTCTCCCATGCGTCCGACGATAGCGCCGCGGACCCGCGGTGCAGGCCGGTCCCGTGACGAAGGGCACAGTGCCCTCGCCCCGACTCCGCCCCGCTCGCCGAATACCATTCGGAGGTCATCGTGATCAGGGAGTGTGGTGTGAGCGTCGAGGCGACCCCGGAGGCCCATCGCGAGGCGGCCGACCTGTGGAACACCCTGTCGGGCGCCGAGCTGATCCAGGCCATGGCGGACGGACGGTTCCCGCAGATCTCCGACATCAACGACTTCATCGGGCAGGACATCGCCGCCGCCGAACCAGGCCGGGTCTCCATCCGGTGGACGCCCGGCGAGCGGCTCTGCAACCCCGGCGGCACCGTGCACGGCGGGTACATCGCGATGATCCTCGACAACGCGGTCTGCCTCGCGGCGAGCAGCACCGGCGAGCACTTCATGCCGATGCTCACGCTCAACCTGAACGTCGACTACCTGCGCGGCGTCCGGGCGGGCGAGACCTACACGGTGACCGGGACGTGCGTGCACCCCGGCGGCACCCGCATGGTCTCCAACGCCGTGGTCGCCGACGAGCGCGGCCGCCCGGTCGCCCAGGCGTCGGCCAGCGTCATCCCCAACAAGGCGTTCGCCCGCTGACCCACTCCCCCGCCGCCGCTCCCCCGGCGGCCGGCACCCGCCGGGGACACCCGGAACGGGGGCGGGAGAGCACATAGGCTGGGCCCATGGTGGATCCAGGCACAGTCGTCAACGTGATCAAACAGGCCCGCGACCGGCGGACGGCCCCGCTGATCCTCGAACTGGACCTCACCGAGGGCATCGTCGAGACCGCGCCGTCCGACCCCGTCTCGGCCATCCTGTCCATGCGCCGGACGAGCCTGCGCGACGTCCTGGACGGGCTGCGCCGCGCCCGCTCCGACAGTCGCGTGCGCGCCCTCGTCGTGAAGGTCACCGGCACCATCGGGCTGGCGCTCGCCCAGGAGCTGCGCGAGGCCGTCCAGGGGCTGCGGGACGCGGGCAAGCTCACCGTCGCCTGGGCCGAGACGTTCGGCGAGGGGGGCCGCGGCACCGTCCCGTTCTACCTGGCCACCGGGTTCGACAAGGTCTACCTCCAGCCCACCGGCGAGGTCGGGCTCACCGGCGTCGCGCTGGAGGAGCCGTTCTTCGCCGGCGCGCTGGAGAAGGCGGGCGTCCAGCCGCGCTTCGCCAAGCGCTACGAGTACAAGACCATGGCGAACACGTTCATGGAGAAGACCTACACGCCCGAGCACGAGGAGTCGTCGCAGCGCCTCGTCACCTCGCTGGGCGAGCAGATCACCGCCGGGATCGCCGCCGCCCGCGGCCTGCCGGAGGACGAGGTCCGCGAGCTCACCGACCGCGGCCCGCTGCTGGCCGCCGAGGCGCTGGAGGCCGGCCTCGTCGACGGCCTCGCCTACCGCGACGAGGTCTACGGCGGCCTGCGCGAGCGGTTCGGCGAGGAGGCGCAGCTGCGCTTCGTCTCCCGCTACAACCGCGCGCACGGCCTCGCGGGCCGCCTCCCGCAGCCGGGCAAGCAGGACGTCGTCGCCTACATCAACGGTCAGGGCCCGATCCGGCTCGGCCGCAGCGGCCGCGGCGGCCCGCTCCCGAACTCCGGCCCCGCGATGGGCTCGGACACGGTCGGCGCGGCGTTCCGCGCCGCGGTGAAGGACGAGCGGGTCAAGGCGATCGTGTTCCGCGTCAACAGCCCGGGCGGCTCCGCCGTCGCGTCCGACGCGATCTGGCGCGAGGTCGTGCTCGCCCGCCGCGCCGGCAAGCCCGTCGTCGTGTCCATGGGCAACGTCGCGGCGTCCGGCGGCTACTACGTCGCGATGGCCGCCGACACGATCGTCGCCCAGCCCGGCACCATCACCGGCTCGATCGGCGTCGTGGTCGGCAAGGCCGTGGTGAACGACCTGCTGGAGCGGGTCGGCATCGGCCTCGGCTCCGTCGCCGACGGCGACCACGCCCGCATGTTCAGCGCCACCAAGGACTTCAGCGACTCCGAGTGGGAGCGGGTCAACGCCTCCCTCGACCGGATCTACGACGACTTCACCGCGAAGGTCGCCGAGGGCCGCGACCTGACCCGCGAGCGCGTCCACGAGCTGGCCCGCGGCCGGGTCTGGACCGGCGCGGACGCCCGGGAGCGCGGCCTCGTCGACGAGCTGGGCGGCATCGACCTGGCCCTCGACATCGCCCGCAAGAAGGCGGGCCTGGCCTCCGACGCCCCGGTCCGGCTCTACCCGCACACCTCGCCGCTGGAGCGGCTGCGTCCGCCGGAGTCCAGCGAGGACCGCGCCGCCGCGGCCGCGCGCTTCGACGGCTGGGGCTCCCTCGGCGGCCTCGCCGCGCGCCTAGGCCTGCCCGCCGCCGGCCCGCTCACCCTGCCGGGCTCCTGGGAGATCCGCTGAGCGGCGCGTTCGTCGAGGCCGTCGCGGGCTTCGCCACGGGCGTCGCCGTGCTGACCGTCCGCGACGGCCGCGACGACCTCGGCACCACGGTCACCTCGTTCATGTCGGTGTCGCTGGAGCCGCCGATGGTCGTGGCGAGCGTGACGACCTCGTCCTACCTCACGGAGGTGCTGGGCCGGCGCCCGCGCTGGGCCGCGACGGTCCTGTCCTCGGCCCAGCGCGCCCTGGCGGGCCGGTTCGCCGCCGAGGGGCGTCCGAGCGCCCGCATCCTGCTGGCGAGCGAGCCCCACCACCGCGGCGAGCACTCCGGCGCCCTCGTCCCCGAGGCGGGCGTCTCCGCCCTGGAGTGCGAGACCCGGCAGACCGTCGAGGCGGGCGACCACACCCTCTTCATCGCCGAGGTCCTCTCGACCGACTACGTCAGCGCCGGGCGGCCCCCCTTGGTGAGGGTCGCCCGGCGCTACCTGTCCGTCTAGGGCCGCGGGCCCGGCGCACTACGCCTTCGGGAAGCGCTCCAGGAAGCCGCGCAGGTCGTCGGCGTGCTCCTCCTCCTGCGCCAGGATCTGCTCGAAGACGCGCTTGGTGGTGGGGTCGCCGTCGCCGAGCCACTGGATGATCTCGGTGTAGGAGGCGATGGCGATCCGCTCCGCCACCAGATCCTCCTTGAGCATCTCGACGAGGTCGAGGCTGGCGTTGTACTCGGCGTGCGCGCGGGTGGTGAGGGTGTCCGGGGAGAAGTCGGGCTCGCCGCCGAGCTGGACGATCCGCTCCGCCAGCATGTCGGCGTGCTGCTGCTCCTCGGCCGCGTGCTGGAGGAACTCGCTCGCGACGGTCTCGGCGTGGATGCCGGTGGCCGTGTAGTAGTGCCGCTTGTACCGCAGCACGCACACGATCTCCGTGGCCAGGGCCTCGTTGCAGACCTGGATCACGCGCTCGAGGTCCGCACCGTACGCCTCGGTGATCGGGCCTTTATCGATCTCCTGCCGAGCACGTTCGCGCAGGGTCTTGATGTCCGTCAGGAACTCCGCCATCTAGGGGCCTCCACAGTCGACTATTGGAAGTCGTCTACCCGGCGCCCGTGCTTCCACACGGCGTGTGTGAGGGGCACGCCGGGACGGTAGGCGAGGTGGATGTAGGAGGGCGCGTCGAGGACGTGGACGTCGGCCCGGGCGCCCGGCGTCAGGTGCCCCACGTCGGTGCGGCGGAGGGCGCGGGCGCCGCCTGCGGTCGCCGACCAGACGGCCTCGGCGGGCGTCGTGTGCATGTCGCGGACGGCCACGGCGATGCAGAACGCCATGCTGGAGCTGTAGCAGGACCCGGGGTTGCAGTCGGTGGCGAGGGCGACGGTGGCCCCGGCGTCCAGGAGGCGGCGCGCGTCCGGGTAGGGCTGCCGGGTGGAGAACTCGACGCCGGGCAGGAGCGTCGCGACCGTCCGTGACGACGCCAGCGCGTCCACGTCGGCGTCGCTGAGGAACGTGCAGTGGTCGGCGGACGCGGCGTCCAACTCGACGGCGAGCCGCACGGCGGGCCCCTGCGTGAGCTGGTTCGCGTGGAGGCGCGGCAGCAGGCCCGCCTTCACGCCCGCCGTGAGGACCTCCCGGGCCTGGTCGGCGTCGAAGGCGCCCTCCTCGCAGAAGACGTCCACCCAGCGCGCATGCGGAGCGCAGGCGGCGAGCATGTCGGTGGCGGCGAGGCGGGCGTACCCGGCGGCGTCGCCCGCGTACTCGGCGGGGACGACGTGGGCGCCGAGGTAGGTCACCTCGTCGGCGTACTCGGCGGCGATCCGGACGGCGCGCGCCTCCTGCTCGACCGTGAGGCCGTAGCCGGACTTGCACTCGACCGTCGTGACGCCCTGGCGGGCCATCTCGCCGACGAGGCGGCGCACGTTGGCGCGCAGCTCGTCGTCGGACGCGGCGCGGGTGCGCTCGACGGTCGTGCGGATGCCGCCCGCGGCGTACTTCTCGCCGCTCATCCGGGCCGCGAACTCCTCGGCGCGCTCACCGGCGAAGACCAGGTGGGCGTGGGAGTCCACGAAGCCGGGCAGCACCGCCCGCCCGGCGGCGTCGAACGACTCGTCGGCGGCGGGCGCGGACGAGGACGGCCCCGTCCACGCGACCGCGCCGTCCTCGATCACCAGCGCGGCGTCGCGGACGACGGCCAGGCCGCCGCCCGCGGCGGGATCGTTGGTGACGAGCTCTCCGATGCCGGTGATGACCGTGCTCGTGGGATCGACCGTGCTCACCGGGGCAGGATCTCACGCGGCCACCCGCAGCCAGACGTCGGCGGTGCCGCCGCCGCGGAGCACCCGGAACCGCCAGCAGCCGGGCTCGCCGATCCGGTAGCCCGCGCCCCACTCCTGGCCGGGGCGCTGGAAACTGCTGCCGCCGTGGGGCTCCGGCCCCCACACGACGGGGCGTTCCCGGCCGCGCGGGTCGACGGACGTGAGCCGCAGCGGCCCCGACCCCGTCACCCGCCACACGATCTTGAGGTCGCGGCCGGCGCGCAGCGGCGGGTAGCGGTCCTGCGGCATCATCAGGCCCCAGGCGCGGATGCCGTGGCCGGTGCCGCGGACCTCCGGCATCCCGTCCCCGTAGTCGGCGGCGCCGTACGGGGCGACGGGCGACGCCGGGCGGCACCCCGGAGCCCCGTCGGGCCCCCGCGGACCGGCGGTCGCGGCGCCTGCGGCCGTCTCCGCCGGTCGGGGCGGCGGCGCCGCGCCGCCGTCCCGCCCGCCGGTGGAGCATCCGGCGGCGGCCAGGAGGACGGCGCAGGCCGCGGTACGCGACAGAAGCGCCGGGAACGTCAGCGGCGGCGCGCCTCCGCCTCCAGGACCGGGATGGCGCCGCGCTGCATCGCCCTCAGGTGCACGACGCCGCGCTCCTCGGCGAAGACCTCGACGGTCTGGCGGGTGTGGCTGCCCCCGGCGGCGCGCTCCATCCGCACCCCCGGCCCCACGCGCAGCGAACGGCACTTGAAGTGGATGGCGTAGACGTTCTGCGGCTCGCCGCCGACGACGGAGTCGCACACCACCACCTTCTTCGTCCCGTCGTCCATCTCCTGCACGACGGCGATCCCGTGGTTGGTCGGCAGCTGGAAGTCCGAACTCATCTCGGCCGTCCTTTCTCATGTACGAAGTCTGATCCAGATGACCGGTTCCCGGTCACAGCGGGCGGACAGGAGAGACGCCCTCGCTGTCGATGCCGAACATCACCTGCTTCCAGTCGCCGGTGAACGAGTAGATTCCGCCCGACGTGGCGACGCCGAGCCTCGACGGCACCCTGGTGGCGTCCACGTGCCGGCGCACCCGTCCCATCGAGTGGACGCCGTCCATGTCCCGCCAGAGCGAGACGTTGAGCAGCGTCCGGGTGCGCCAGCCGACCAGCAGGGAGCTTCCGAGGAACCCGGTCGCGTGCCGCCGGACCTCGCGCGCCATCCGCCTGTGGAGGAACACCAGGACGAGGAGCTTCCAGAGGCCGGGGCACTCGAACCTCGTCACCACGATCACGCCCTCGGCGGGGCGCGCGCTCACGTCGCCTGGACGATCGTCGCGACGGCGAGCGTCACCAGCGCCGTCCCGGACAGGGCGCGAATCGATCTCAGCCACAGCCGTTCCCTTCTCGTGCCCATGTCGGTCATCGCGGGCGTGAACCGCAGGCTCCACAGCACGACGCCGACGTTGGACAGCAGCGCCATTCCGATCATCACGGGCGCGGCCATCCACGGGTCCAGCAGCACCACGGCGGCGATCGTGACCCAGACCAGCGACACCGCCTTCTGCGTCGTGACGAGCAGCCCGAGGTCGAAACCCCAGACCACGCCGCGGAACCCGGGCGCCAGCCGGTGCACCAGCACCTGCGGTACCTGCCGCCACACGTGGGGCGTGCGGCCGGCCAGGTCGGCGATCCCGAACCCGAGGGCCACGGCCGCGAGGGCCAGCGCCCGCGGCGTCTCCGGCACCGCCTCGTGCACGCCGCGCCCCACCACGTACAGCAGCAGCGCGACGAGCAGGCCCGACAGGACCCCGCCCAGCGCCAGGCCGGCGAGGAACCGCGCGCCGTCCGCCGGACGGCGGCGTATCAGAGGGCCGGAGACTCCGGCCATCGACCTTCCTCAAGGGCTCAGCACGTGCAGGACCGCGCCGATCCCGCCGATGACCAGCCAGACGACCATCAGCGTCCCGTCAGTTGTACTGGCAGGAGTACGCGGAGTGCTGCTTGCCGCTGTAGTAGGCCTCGCAGCAGGAGCAGTGCAGGTAGGCGCTCATGGCGCAGCCCCAGATGTAGTCCGCGTTGTTCCGGCAGGTCGTCATCGACACGTTGGGGCACACGGCGAGGTTGCAGCAGTTCTTCTGGCAGATCGCGTAGGCGGGGGCGGACTTGCCGAAGATCGCCGACGCGGCGGTCAGGCCGCCGGCGCCCAGCGCGCCGAGGAACCCCCGGCGGGCGAACCTCCCCGCGGTCGCGGCGCCCCGTTTCTTGGCGGACCCGTGCGTCATCGTGCTCATGACACTCCCTTCGGTTCGTGGACCTTCGTCCTGAGGGCCTGGACATCCTGGAAGACCAGGGCCGACTCCAGCCGCCCGCCGCGCATGACCAGCGCCGTCGGGCTCATCCGCACGTTGAACTCGTCCGCCACCCAGGAGCCGCCCTCATCGACGTAGTGGGGGAGCCGCCGCAGCCCGTACTGCTCGACGAAGCGTTCACCGCGTTCCCGCTCCGCGGTCGAGACGATGACGGCCATGTCCGCGTCCGCGCCCCGGTCCAGCTCCTCCGACAGCTGCGCGGCGACGTCCTTGCAGGTCGAGCAGGCTGTGCTGAGCACGAGGACGGGCCGGGCGGCGTCGGGGTCGGCGGCCCCGGCGGCGGACAGCCCGGCCAGTTCGGCGGGCCACCGGGAGGGCTCCACGCCGAGCCGCGCGTCCTCCAGGGCCCAGATCTCGGGGTCGCGTGCGGCGGCGGCCTCCCGCTCGGTCGGCAGCCGGGAGGTCAGCTCTCCGAGCATCGCGAAGAGCAGCACGACCGCCGCGACCAGGAGCAGCAGCACGGCGCCGAAGAAGATCTCCATCATGCGGTGTTTCCTCCGTCTATCGCGATGCGGGCAGCGGGCGGGTCAGGTTCTTGATCAGGCCGCGGCGGGTCCACAGGCACAGCAGCAGCGCGCCGCACGCCAGCCCGGTGGCGGCCTGGAAGAAGTAGGACGCGGCGCCGTCCCCGGCACCGGCCGCGAGGTTCGCCGCCGGGACGGCCATGAGCGGCACTCCGACCAGCACGTTGAACCAGCCGAGGGGGCGGTCGGCGGCGCCGCCGAAGCAGCCGCAGGCGGTCCCCGCCCCGCGCAGCAGGCCGAGCACTCCGGCGAGCGCGAACACGGCGCCGAGCAGCCCCGCCGCCCAGGCGCCGGCCGGGCGGGCGGCGGCGACGGTCAGCGACAGCGCCGTCAGCAGCTCCACGGCCGCGAACACGCGGACGTGGGCGGTGGTGATCCCCTTTCCGGGCGGGCGGAACAGCTCGTTCAACGACCGCCGCAGCTGGCCCGGGGAAACGCTCTTCGCGACGCCCGCGACAAAAAGAACGGACGCGGCGGCGGAGTTGACGCAGACGAGAACGGGGTCGGAAATTGCCATGACGAGGCGGACCTCACACTCATGGGAGAAAAGCGTGTCATTCGCTGTGATCTTTGTAACCCACGTGGATAACCTCGTCAATACACGTTTCGCGCACACGCGAATTGAGTCGATTACTCAATGGGGCGGACCGGATTGCTCAATCCGCGGCGGACGGAGCACGGCCCGCGCCGGTGCCCAGGTCCAGCCCGCGGAGTTCGCCCCGGGTCCGGACATCGAGCTTGCGATACGCGCGGTAGAGGTGGTTCCCCACGGTCCGCGGGCTGAGATAGAGCCGGGCCGCAATCTCCCGGTTGCTCGCGCCGGCCGCCGCGAGGCGCACGATCTGGAGTTCCTGGTGGGTGAGACCGCCGATCCGGACACCCCGGGGCTCCGCTCCCGCCGGGCGGGCGCCGGCGGCCTCCAACTCGGTGCGCGCCCGTTCCGCCCAGACCCGCGCCCCCAGCTCCTCGAACAGTTCCATGGCGCGGCTCAGCTGCTCCCCCGCCCCGGCCCGCCGCCGCGCCCGCCGCAGCCATTCACCGTACAGCAGGTGAGTGCGCGCCAGCTCGTAGCGATTACCGCCCTTCCTGCGGCCGAACGCGACGGCCTCCGTGAAATGCCGTTCCGCTTTCTCTCCGGAATACAGCTGCGCCCGGCAGCGCTGAAGAATCGCCGCCGTGACGGGCGCGGGGTTCAGCACCGCCTGCCGTTCGAGAAAAGAAAGGGAGCGCTCCGCCTTTTCTGGCCGTCCGCACCGCACCGCCGCCTCCACCCGGTCGGCCGCCTGCCGGACGGCGCTCGTGAACGGACCCGCCTCCGGCACGCCGTCCGGAACGTCCTCCAGACGGGCCAGCGCGTCCGCGTTGCGCCCGTGCCCGAGGTCGAGCAGGGCGAGCGCCCACGTCCCCAGGGAGACGGTCGGGGTGATCCTCGCGGTCCGGGCATGCTCCATGCCCGCGGCGACCAGGCGCGCGCACCGCTCCCCGTCCCCCTCGACCGCGGCGAGCCAGCCGAGCAGGCAGCTCAGGTGACCCGCCCGGTGCCGCCGGCCGTCCCCCGCGAGCCGCAGTCCCTCCGCCGCGCTCTCCCGGGCCTCGCGGTGCCGGCCCCGCTCGAGCTGCGCGTGGGCCAGCGTCTGCATCGCGTGCGGCAGCCGCCCCGCCAGGCCGTGCTCCCGGCAGTCCCGGACGTAGTCCTCGGCCGCCTCGTACGCGCCGTCCGCGATGGCGGCGGAGGCGGCCGCCAGCCTTCGGCCCGTCCCCGCCGGGAGCGACCGCCGCGCCACACCGGTCAGCGTGACGACGGCCTCCGCGGCTCCCGACGCGACGGACGCGGCGAGCGCCGGCGGCCACGCGGCCAGCGGCGAGTCCCAGGGCGGCGCGACCGTCCCCATCGCGTCCAGCGCCTCCCGTACGAGCCGCGCGTCGCCCGCCTCCCAGCCGCACCGGACCGCCTCGCCCAGCATGAGTAGCGCCTCCTCGGGGTCGCGTCCGGCGATCGGCGCCGCCCCGTCGAGCAGTGTCCGGCACGCCGTGCGCGGCGACCCGCACTCCGCCTCCACCGCCGCCCCCGCCCGCGCCAGCCCGGCGCGCGCGGCCGGGCCCGCCGCCTGCCGATCCGCCCGGGCGAGCAGTTCGGTCGCTCCGCCGTACAGCCCGGCGTCGCTCGCCGCGAGGGCGGCGGCCGCGAGCCGGGCCGAGCGGATTCCGGCGTCGGGGGTCAGCTCCGCCGACCGCGCGAGGCAGGCGTAGGCGCGGGAGCCGCCCGATCGTCGGCCGGAGCGTTCCAGTTCCGCCGCGACGTCCTCGCGGCGCCCCACGGTCGCCGCCGCCATGTGCCAGGCGCGCAGCTCGGCGTGCTCGTCCCCGGCGCATTCGGCCAGTGCCCGGTGCACGGCGCGCCGCTCGACCGTGGTGGCGCGGTGGTAGGCGGCGGCCCGCACGAGCGGGTGCGCGAAGCCGATGGTCATGCCGCTCGCCGCCAGGAGCCCGGCTCGTTCGGCGGGCGCCAGGTCCGCGACCGTCGCGCCCAGCCGCTCGGCCGCCGCCGCGATCCGTGCGGTGTCGCCGGCGTCGTCCGCGGCGGCGGCCGACAGGACGGTCTGCGTCGCGGGCGGCAGCGCCGCCAGCTGCGCGGACGCCTCGGCCTGGAACGTTCCGGAGACCGGAGAGGTGCCGTCGTGGAACGTCCACGGGTTCATGCGGCCCATTCGCTGGGCCGGGCTCAGGGAGGCGGGCAGGACCCGGAGCGCCAGTGGATTGCCGTCCGCCTCGGCGATGACCCGCTCCCGGGCCGGCGGGGAGAGGTCCCCTCCGGTCTCGGCGAGCAGCGCCGCGGCGGGGTCCGGGGCGAGGCGCGGCAACCGCAGTTGCGGAAGGCCGGACGACCCGAACGTCGCCTCGTCGCGGGCGGCCGCCAGCAGCGCGACCGGTTCGCCCCCCAGCCTGCGGGCGACGAACACCAGCACGTCCGCGGACGCCGCGTCCAGCCACTGCGCGTCATCGACCAGGCATAACACCGGACGAGCGGCGGCGAGCCGGCGCAGCAGCGCGAGCATGGCGCGGCGCACGTGGAACAGCTCCTCGCGGCCTCCGGTACCCGACTCGCCGACGGCGCGCAGCCGTTCGGCGTCATCGGCGGGCAGGTCGCCCGACCGGCCGAGCGCCGGCCGCAGCATCAACTCCAGGGACGCGAACGGCTGCTCCGCCTCGGAGGGGCAGCCGGCGCAGCGCAGGACCAGCGCACCGCCCGCCGCGTCCGCGGCGTGCTCCAGCAGCGCGGTCTTGCCGATCCCGGCCTCCCCCCGGATGACCGCGGCCCCGCCGGACCCGGCCCGCGCCCCCGCCACCAGGCGCTCCACCTCCGCGCGTTCGGCGGCTCTGCCGTACAACATGGCGCCCTCCGCCACCCGGCCCGGCAATCAAGATCGACTCAGGCATGATCGCACGGGTCGCCGCCACCGCCGCCTAACCGAATGGATGAGCAAATGTCACTCTCCAGAGACGGAATCGGCCCTCATTCGGCGGCCGTGACGGCAGTGATCGCCTGGTCCAGAGCGGCGGGGACGTCGTCGACCAGCAGGTGGCGGCCGTCGTGGACGATCTGGCGGCCGGAGACGACGACGTGCCGAACGTCGGCGGCGGTGGCGGCGAACACGGCGGCCTCGGCGGCGTGCTCGGGGCCGGAACCGGCCGTGCGGACCGAGTCGAGGGCGACGGTGACGAGGTCGGCGTAGGCGCCGGGTTCCAGCCGTCCCGCCTCGGGCCAGCCGAGCCCGTAGTGGCCGTTGGACGTCGCGGCGGCGAGCAGTTCCCCGGCGGTCCAGTGGCCCCGGGCGCGGGTGCGGAGCCGCTCGTCCAGCTCGACCGCGCGGGCCTCCTCGAACAGGTCGACGACGGCGTGCTGGTCGGAGCCGAGGCAGATCGGGGAGCCCGCGTCCGCCAGGCCGCGGGCGGGGCCGATGCCGTCGGCGAGGTCCCGCTCGGTGGTCGGGCACATGCACACGCCGGTCATCGTCGTCCCGAGCAGGGCGATGTCCTCCTCGGCGAGGTGGGTCGCGTGCACGGCGGTGGTGAGCGCACCGAGCGCCCCGGCCTCGGCGAGCAGGCGCGTCGGCGTCATGCCGTAGGCGTCCAGGCAGTCGCGGTTCTCGGCGGGCTGCTCGGACAGGTGGACGTGCAGCGGCGCGCGGTGCTCCCGCGCCCACGACGCGACGGCGTGCAGCTGCTCGCGCGGCACGGCCCGCACCGAGTGGATCGCGGCGCCGACGCGGGCGTGGAGCCGCTCCGCCTTGCCGGTCTGCTCGTACAGGGTGTCGACGCGCCGCACCCAGTTCCCGGCGGTGCCGTCCCCGAACCGCAGCTGCGGGCCGGCGAGCGGGCGGCCGATGCCGCCGGTCAGGTAGCAGGTGTCGAGCAGGGTGATCCGGATGCCCGCGTCGGCCGCGGCGGCGATCAGCGCCTCGCCCATCGCGTTCGGGTCCCCGTAGGGCGCGCCGCCCGGCCGGTGGTGCAGGTAGTGGAACTCGCCGACGCAGCTGATCCCGGCGAGGGCCATCTCGGCGAAGACCGCCGTGGCGAGGGCGCGGTAGGAGTCGGGGTCGAGCCGTTCGGCGACCTGGTACATCTGCTCGCGCCACGTCCAGAACGTCCCGGAGTGCGCCTGGATGCGGGAGCGCAGCGCGCGGTGGAACGCGTGGGAGTGGGCGTTGGCGAGGCCCGGCAGGGTGAGGCCGGGAAGGCGCTGGGCGCCCGGCGCGGCCGGGACTCCGGGGGTGATGCGTGTGATCCGCTCGCCGTCGGCCTCGATGAGCACGTCGGGCGCGACGCCGTCGCCTAGCCAGGCGAACTGGGCATGCCACTGCATATCGGAATCCCTACCCGCGCGCCAGGTCGTCCAGTACCGCGGCGAGGGCCTCGACTCCGGCCAGGCAGTCGGCCGGCTCGGCGAACTCCTCGGGCGCGTGCGACACCCCGGTCGGGTTCCGCACGAACAGCATCGCGGTCGGCAGCCGGGCCGACAGGACGCCCGCGTCGTGCCCGGCGCCGGTCGGCAGGACGGGCACGCCGCCGAGCACCGCGCGGACGCGGTCGCGCAGCGCCAGGTTGAAGTCGACGATCTCGGTGTAGGACTCCTCGGCGAGGTCGACGCTCACCCGGTGCGGGCGCGCCGCGACCCGCGCGGCCTCGTCGACCTCCTTCACCGTCCGGCGGACGGCGTCGTCGGCGGGGCCCCGGGCGTCGAGCCAGGCGGTGACGGCCGACGGGATCGCGTTGACGCCGTTCGGCTCCACCCGGACCTTCCCGACCGTCGCGACGGTCCCGTTGCGCTCGGCGGCCTCCCGCGCGGCGATGACCATGTGCGCGAACGGCAGCATCGGGTCGCGCCGGTCGGGCAGCCCGGTCGTCCCGGCGTGGTTGCCCTCGCCCGCGAAGCCGAACCGCCACCGGCCGTGCGGCACGATCGCGCTCGCGACGCCGACCGGCTCCTCCAGCGCACGGCCCTGCTCGACGTGGAGCTCGACGTAGCAGCCGATCCGCCCGAGGAGGTCCTCGTCGGGGCCGATCGCGTGCGGGTCGAGCCCGGCGTTGTGCACCACCTCGGCGAAGGTGTGCCCGTCGGCGTCGGTGAGGCCGCGCGCCCGGTCCGGGTCGATCGCGCCGGCCAGCAGCCGGGAGCCGAGGCACGCCACCCCGAACCGGGCGCCCTCCTCCTCGGCGAACGCCCCGACGCCGATCGGACGGGCGGGCCGGACGCCGCGCTCGCGGAGCAGGTCGACCGCCGCGAACGCCGACACGATGCCGAGCGGCCCGTCGAACGCTCCCCCGCCGGGCACGGAGTCGAGATGGCTCCCGGTCAGGACGGCGTCCGCGCGGGTCCCGTCCTCCGGGTACCACCAGGCGACCATGTTCCCGTTGGGGTCGTGTTCGAGGTCGAGGCCGCGGCGGCGCGCCTCGCCCGCGAACCAGGCGCGGCACTCCAGCTCGGGCGGCGTCCACGCGAACCGGTGGTAGCCGCCGGTCGCCGCGTCCCGGCCGACCGGCAGCAGCTCCGCCCACATCTCCTCGAAGCCCACGGCGGGACCGCCGCTCACGACCGCATGGGGATGCGCACCCCGCGCTGGTCGGCGACCTCGGCGGCCCGCTCGTAGCCGGCGTCGACGTGCCGCATGACGCCGGTGCCGGGGTCGTTGGTCAGGACGCGCTGGAGCTTCTCCCCGGCGAGGGCCGTCCCGTCGGCGACGCAGACCTGCCCGGCGTGGATGGACCGGCCGATGCCGACCCCGCCACCGTGGTGGATGGAGACCCACGTCGCGCCGGAGGCGGTGTTGAGCATGGCGTTCAGCAGCGGCCAGTCGGCGATCGCGTCCGATCCGTCCTTCATGCCCTCGGTCTCCCGGTACGGGCTGGCGACCGAGCCGCAGTCGAGGTGGTCTCGGCCGAGCACGATCGGGGCGCTGATCTCGCCGCGCGCGACGAGGTCGTTGAACACCTCGCCCGCCTTGTCGCGCTCGCCGTAGCCGAGCCAGCAGATCCGCGACGGCAGGCCCTGGAAGTGGACCTTCTCCCCCGCCATCCGGATCCACCGGCTCAGCGGCTCGTTGTCGGGGAACAGGTCGAGGATCGCCTTGTCGGTGCGGGCGATGTCCTTCGGGTCGCCCGACAGCGCCGCCCACCGGAACGGCCCCTTGCCCTCGCAGAACAGCGGCCGGATGTAGGCGGGCACGAACCCGGGGAACTCGAACGCGCGCATGTAGCCCGCGAGCTGCGCCTCACCGCGGATGGAGTTGCCGTAGTCGAACACCTCGGCGCCCGCCTCCTGGAAGCCGACCATGGCCTCGACGTGCGCGGCCATCGAGGTGCGGGCCTTGGCGATGAAGCCGTCCCGGTCCTTGTCGCGCTCGGCGGCCATGTCCTCGAACGCGACGCCGCGCGGCAGGTACATCAGCGGGTCGTGCGCGCTGGTCTGGTCGGTGACGATGTCGATCGGGGCGCCGCGCCGCAGCAGCTCGGGGACGATGTCGGCGGCGTTGCCCAGCACCGCGATCGACAGCGGCCGGCGCTCGGCCTTGGCCTCCTCCGCGAGCCGGAGCGCCTCGTCCAGCGAACCCGCCTGCACGTCGCAGTACCGGTGCGCCACCCGGCGCTCGATCCGGGACGGGTCGCACTCGACGCAGATCGCGACGCCGCCGTTCATCGTGACGGCGAGGGGCTGCGCGCCGCCCATCCCGCCGAGCCCGGCGGTGAGCGTGATCGTCCCGGCGAGGGTGCCGCCGAACCGCTTCTCGGCGACGGCGGCGAACGTCTCGTAGGTGCCCTGGAGGATCCCCTGCGTCCCGATGTAGATCCACGACCCGGCGGTCATCTGCCCGAACATCGTCAGGCCGAGCGACTCCAGGCGGCGGAACTCCTCCCACGTCGCCCACTGCGGGACGAGGTTGGAGTTCGCGATCAGCACGCGCGGCGCCCACTCGTGCGTCCGGAAGATCCCGACCGGCTTGCCGGACTGGACGAGCAGCGTCTCGTCCCCCTCCAGGTCGGACAGCGACCGGATGATGCCGTCGAAGGCGTCCCAGTTCCGGGCCGCCTTCCCGGAACCGCCGTAGACGACCAGCTCGTCGGGGTGCTCGGCGACCTCGGGGTCGAGGTTGTTCTGGATCATGCGCAGGGCGGCCTCCTGCGGCCAGCCCTTGGCGGCGGTCAGCGAGGTGCCGCGCGGGGCGCGGACGGGACGGGGACCGGACATGTGCGACTCCTTCAGGACAGCGGGCCGGTGACGGCCTCGGCGGCGGCGACCAGTGAGCCGTCCCGGACCAGCGCGGTCGCGGCGGCGATCTCGGGGGCGAGGTAGCGGTCCGGGCCGGGCGGCGGGACGGCCTCGCGCAGCTTGGCGACCACGGCGGCGGTGGCCGGGCCGGGCCGCAGCGGGGTGCGCAGCTCCAGCGCCCGCGCGGCGGTGAGGATCTCGACGCCGACCACCTGGGCGAGCCCGTCCACGGCACGGCGCAGCTTGCGGGCCGCGCTCCACCCCATCGAGACGTGGTCCTCCTGCATGGCCGAGCTCGGGATCGAGTCGGCGCTCGCGGGGACGGCGAGGCGCTTCAGCTCCGACACGATCGCGGCCTGCGTGTACTGGGCGATCATGTGGCCGGAGTCGACGCCCGGGTCGTCGGCGAGGAAGGCGGGCAGCCCGGCGGAGCGCCCCTTGTCGAGCATCCGGTCGGTGCGGCGCTCCGACATCGAGGCGACGTCGGCCGCCGGGACCGCGAGGAAGTCCAGCACGTACGCGACGGGGGCGCCGTGGAAGTTGCCGTTGGACTCGACCCGCCCGTCCGGGAGGACGACGGGGTTGTCGACGGCGGACGCCAGCTCCCGTCCCGCCACGAGCTCGGCGTGCGCGAGGGTGTCGCGGGCGGCGCCGTTCACCTGCGGGGCGCAGCGTAGCGAGTAGGCGTCCTGCACGCGGGTGCAGTCGGGCCCGCGGTGCGACTCCATGATCTCCGAGGCGGCCAGCAGCGCCCGCAGGTTCGCGGCCGACGCGGCCTGGCCGGGGTGGGGCCGCAGGTTCTGCAGGTCGGCGGCGAAGACGCGGTCGGTGCCGAGCAGCGCCTCGACGCTCATCGCGGCGGCGAGGTCGGCGGCGGTGAGCAGCCTCCGCAGGTCGTGGATGGCGAGGACGAGCATGCCGAGCATCCCGTCCGTGCCGTTCAGGAGGGCGAGCCCCTCCTTGGCGCCGAGCTTGACCGGCGTGATCCCCGCGTCCCGCAGGGCGTCGGCCGCCGGCCTCAGCTCGCCCTGGGCGTCCCGGACCGATCCCTCGCCGATCAGCGCCAGGGCCACGTGGGCGAGCGGCGCGAGGTCGCCGGAGCAGCCGAGGCTCCCGTACTCGAAGACCTGCGGGGTGATGCCCGCGTTCAGCAGCTCGGCCAGGGTCCTGGCGGTGACGGGCTGGACGCCGGTCCGTCCCGTGGCGAGCGTCCGGAGCCTGAGCAGCATCAGCGCCCGGACGACCTCCCGCTCGACCTCGGCCCCCGACCCCGCCGCGTGCGACCGGACGATGTTCAGCTGGAGCTGCGCCCGCATCTCGGGCGCGATGTGCCGGGTGGCGAGCGCCCCGAAGCCCGTCGAGACGCCGTAGACCGGCGTCGGGCGGGCCGACAGCTCCTCGATGTGGGCCCGCGCCTCACCGACCAGCTTGAGGGCCTCGTCGGACAGCGCTACCTCCGCACCGTCCCGCGCGACCGCCACGACCTGCTCGAACGCGAGCGGTTCCGGCCCGACCTCGACGCCTGCGTCCCCCATGCCAAACCCCCTACCCACCAAACCCATACCCACCATTGGAGCGCCTCCGGGGCCTCCGCCCCAGCCCCGGACCGCGCTCTGTGTCTCGTATACGAGACAATCGGAGCATGAGCCAGGTCCCGGCCGCCCGCCGCGCGCTCGCGGTGCTGCGCCTCCTGGCGGGCGCGCCCGGCCCCCTGCCCGCCTCGGCGATCGCCCGCGCCCTCGACCTGCCGCGTTCCAGCGCCTACCACCTGCTCACCGCGATGGCCGAGGACGGCTTCGTCACCTACATCCCCGAAGAGCGCCGCTGGGGCCTCGGCGTCGCCGCCTTCGAGATCGGCTCCGCCTACCTGCGCCACGAGCCCCTGGAGCGCCTGGCACACCCCCTGCTGCGCCGCCTGGTCGACCGCGTGGGCGAGATCGCGCAGCTCGGCGTCCTGCACGGCGCCGAGACCCTCTACCTGCTGAAGGAGCAGCCGCCCCGGCACGCCACCCTGGTCACCGACGTGGGCGTCCGGATGCCCGCCCAGCTCACCGCCAGCGGCCGGTCGATCCTGGCCTACCTGCCGCCCGCGCAGGTCAGGGCCCTGTTCCCCGGCCGCTTCGTGGACCGCACCGGTCGCGGCCCGTCGTCCCTGCGCGACCTGCGCCGCATCCTCGCCGAGGACGCCCGCCGGGGCTGGGCGGTCGAGGACGGCCACATCACCGAGGGCTTCGCCAGCATCGCCGCCTGCGCCTTCGACCACACCGGCCACCCCACCGCCGCGATCACGGTGACGTTCCGCCGCGAGGACCACCCGGAACCCGCGTGGCCCGCCCTGGCGGACCACGTCCGCGCCACGGCCGCCGCCCTGACCACCCGCCTCACCGGCCGCCCCCCGACCTGACCGCTAGTTCCCGAAACGGTCGGCGACCAGCCGATCGGCCCAGCGGCGCAGCGCGTCCTCCACGGGCGGATGGCTCAGCCCGGCCTCCTTGGCCAGCGCGTCGGCCGAGGACGTGTCGTACCGCTCCTCGGACAGGAAGGAGAGCGTCTCGGGTTCGACGCCGGTGAGCGCGCGCGGCAGCCGCCGCACCAGCCCGACCGGCAGCATCATCCGGGGAGGGCGCACGCCCAGGTGCCGCGCCAGGAGCCCGACCAGCTCGTGCAGATTCGGCGTGGCGCCGTCCAGGACCCAGTGGGCGCGGTACGGCCCCTCGTCGTACTCGGGCACGGCCGCCATGAAGCGCGCCAGGTGATCGACGGTGACCACGGGGACGAACGTGCGCCGCGACCCGGCCAGCGCGGGCAGGCGCCCCGCCCAGAGGTCCCGGACGAGCTCGGCCAGCCCGATGTACTGCCCGGCCTCACCCGTGACCGAATGCCCGATCACCGTCGCCGGATGCACCGCGGTGAGAGGAACGCCTTCCGCTTCCGAGGCGGCCCGTACCGCCGCGTCCCCTTCGAGCTTCGACGCCTCGTAGGCGCCCAGCCGCCGGTAGAGCGCGTCCAGTTCCTTCGCCGCCGCCGGATAGGTGAGCGTGCCGGCAGAGGCGACCCGATACCCGGACACATGGACGAGCCGCCGCAGTCGAGGAAGCCCTGCGGCCCACCGCACGACGTTCCCCGCACCGTCGACGTTCGCGCGCCGAGCCTCCTCGCGTCCCAACCCGAACCGGAAGAGGGCGGCGGCGTTGAAGACGTCCCGCACGCCTCGCAGCCGCTCGCGATCTCCCTCGCCCAGCCCCAGACCCGGCCGGGTGATGTCGGCGTCCACGACCGCGAGCCCCCGCGCGTCGACCCCGTGCTCCCGCAGCCATCCACGCAGCTCCTCACCGCGGTCGGCTCCGCCCCGCACGGCCGCGGCGACCGTCCGCCGCCGGCCCAGCAGTTCCGCCACCAGCCACCGCCCGATGAACCCCGTAGCCCCGAAGACCAAGGCACCACCGGTCTCGCCCTCGCTGAACGCCATGGCGACAAACTAGACCGGTCTACCTATTTTGTCGAGCCGCGCCCGCTGGACCGACTCCCCGGCCGAAGAGGATCAGTCGTCGAGGAGGCGCCACATGGTGAGGGCGAGCCTGGCGCGGGTGAGGCCGGCCGGTTCGGTGAGGTCGAAGCCGAGCGTCTTCGCCAGCTGGTCGAGCCGGCGGGCGACGCTGCTGTGGTGCAGGTGGAGCTGGTCGGCGGCCTGGCGCAGGGAACCGGTGGCGCAGTAGGCGTCCAGGGTGCTCAGCTCGTCCGGGTTGCCGGCCAGCCGAGCGATCGCGGCCACATCGGCGTTGTCGCGCGCGGCGCCGGAAGGGATCTGCGCGAGGAGGGCCAGCGCGCCCAAATCCTCGTACCGGACGACGGGGTCGCGAGTCCCGGTGAAGCGCAGGGCGGTACGGGCCTCGCGCCAGGCGTGGTCGGGGCGTTCCGCGGCGCCGATGCCCGCGCGCACGCCCGCCGGGAACCGGGCCGCGTCGAGGGTGGTCGCCAGGATGACGCCGACGTCGGCGACCGGTGCCGCCTTCACCGGCCGGCCCGGGCAGACCAGGGTGCCGATCCGGTCGAGGGGAAGCGGCGACCGGACGGCGGCGACGCGGACGGGCAGGTCGGCGGCGAAGCCCAGCAGCCGCAGCGCCCGGGCCCTGGCCGCTTCGTCGGCGTCGGGACTGATCACGAGCTCGACCAGGGCGGGGTCGGCCATGGTGGTGCGTTCCGGGCCGTACCTCTCGAAGACCGCGGCGGCGGCGATGGCGAGCCGGTCCAGGACCGCTTCGTCGAGCGGGCCGGGCGGTCCGGGGCGTTCCAGCCAGACCGTGCCGATCTCCTCATCGTCCAGGACGACCGGCGCCGTGGTGGACGCGGGCGCCGGTGGGCCGGAGGCGTTCGCGCCGTCGGGGGCGACGCGGATCACCCGGCCCGTGCTGTGCAGCCGGATCCCGGCGACGCACTCGGCCAGGCCCGCCGAGGCCCGGGCGAGCGCCGGCAGGTCGACCCGCCGGCGCATCAGCGTGTCGTAGAACATGACCACGCGGATCATGCCGTCGACCTGCGGGTCCAGTCCGGACAACCGTTCGACCAAGGCCTCCATGGGCACGAGGATAAGCGCCGGTCGGCGCGCGATCCATGCGGGATGCGCGACGGATGGCGGATGCCCTGGCCGGGCGGCGGCGGTGAGGATGACCGGCATGGATCCCGAACTCGAAGCGTTCATCCCCTTCCTCCCGGACACCGACCTGACCGACCCCCTCGGCGCGCGCAAGAGCTTCGCCGAGCGCGCCGCCGCGCGTCCGGCACCGGACGTCCCGGACATGCGGATCGAGGACCGCACGGTGCCCGCGGACCCGGACGTGCCCGTGCGGATCTACCGCCCGCGCGAGGCCCAGGGCGCCGTCGTCTGGCTGCACGGCGGCGGGTTCGTCTTCGGCGACCTGGACACCGAGCACCCGTGGGCCTCCCGCATCGCCGACGGCTCGGGGGCGGTGGTGGTCTCGGTGGACTACCGGCGGTCCCCGGAGAACCGGTTCCCGGCCGCGCTCGACGACGCCTGCGCCGCGCTGGCCTGGACGGCCGAGCACGCAGACGACCTCGGCGTCGACCCGGGCCGGATCGCGGTCGGCGGGCACAGCGCCGGAGCGTGCCTGGCGGCCGCGGTGGCGCTGCGGGCGCGGGACGAGCAGGGACCGCCGATCCGTTTCCAGCTGCTCAACGAGCCCGGACTCGACGACCGGCAGGAGACCTGGTCGCAGCGCACCTTCACCGACACGCCCTGGCACGACCGCGACAAGGTCGCCCTGGCTTGGGGGCACTACCTGGGGGGCGCGCCCGCCACCACGTACGCCGCCCCGGGGCGGGCCACCGACCTGTCCGGCCTGCCTCCCGCCTACATCGCCACCGCGGAGTTCGACCCCGTCCGCGACGAGGGCATCGACTACGCCGTCCGACTTCTGCAGGCGGGCGTGTCGGTCGAGCTGCACCAGTGGCCCGGCACCTTCCACGGGTCGCAGGCGATCTTGTCCGCCGACGTGTCGCAGCGCCAGATCGCCGCCCTCGCCGCCGCCCTGCGCCGCGCCCTGGCGGACTGAACGCCGCGCGCCGGCCGACTGAGGTCCGCGCCCTGACCGCCTGAGCCCCCGCGCACGCCGCCCGCGCCGCCGGGTCTGTTCCGCCTGCCCGAAAACGAAGACGAGGAATCCTCCCATGTCCGACCACGCGCACACCGCCGCCGGTTCCGAGCACTCCCGCCTGACCGCCTTCGGCGACCATCTGATCGCGCTCCACGACGAGCTCCGCCGCGACATCGCCGCCCTGCGGGAGGAGGCCGCACGGCTCCCCGCCGACGGCGGCGCCGCCGGCCCGCTCGCCCTGCCGGACCGGCTCCGCAGCCACTGCGTGACGTTCTGCGAAGCGCTGCACGACCACCACACCACCGAGGACGGCGCGATCTTCCCATTCCTGTCGCAGGAGCACCCCGAGCTGTCCGAGGTGCTGGACCGCCTCGCGTCCGACCACCGGCACATGGCCGCTCTCCTGACCGATCTCCGCAAGGCCGCCGAGACTCCGCTCGCCCCCGGCTTCCACGCCGAGCTGGAGCGGCTGTCGGTCGAGCTCCTGACCCACCTGGACCGCGAAGAGCACTACCTGGTCCCGGTCCTCAACTCCCTGACGAACCTCCCCGTCCACTGACCCCCGCCCCGTCGAAAGGACGACCGTGCCAACTCCCGTCTGGATCGCCGGTGTCGGGATGACACCGTTCGGCAGGCATCGCGGCAAGAGCGTCGGCGACCTCACCCGCTGGGCCGTCGCCGACGCGCTGCGGGACTGCGGCGCCACCGTCGGCGGTCTGGACGCCGCCTTCTTCGGTACCGCCACCCAGGGCGCCTTGGAAGGGCAGCACATGGTCCCGGGACAGATCGCCCTGCGCGCGATGGGCGTCCAGCGGATCCCCGTCGTGAACGTCGAGAACGCCTGCGCCACCGGCGCCACCGCGTTCGCGCTCGCCGTGGACCGGATCCGGGCGGGAGCCGCGGACGTGGCCCTGGCCGTAGGGGTCGAACGGATGAACGTCGACGACCCCGCGCGCACCATGGCGGTGTTCGACGGCGCCTACGACGTGTCCGATCCCGCCGCGCTCGCCCGCACCCTGAAGGAACTCGGCGGCGGGGTCGACGTGGACGGCCTCGGGCCCCGCTCGGTCTTCATGGACGTCTACGCGGCCGTCGCGCGCAACCACATGCGCGTGTACGGCACGACGCAGGAGCAGATCGCGGCGGTGGCGGCCAAGAACCACGGCCACGCCGCCGCGAACCCGCGGGCGCACCACCGCGAGCCGATGACGGTGGCGGACGTGCTGGCGGCGCGGAGGCTGGCGTACCCGCTCACCGTCCCGATGTGCGCGCCGATCACCGACGGGGCCGCGGCGGTCGTCGTGTGCGGTGAGGCCGGGCTGCGGCGGCTGGGGGCGGCGAAGAGGGTCGAGGTCCTCGCCACCGCGATCGGCACCGGGACGGATCGGGACCCGCGCACCTTCGAGGGCCACCAGAGCCGCTCGGTGTCCGCACGCGCCTACGAACAGGCCGGGGTCGGCCCGGACGACGTGGACGTGGCCGAGGTCCACGACGCCACGGCCTTCGGCGAGGTGCTCCAGACCGAGATGCTCGGTCTGGTTCCCCCCGGCGAGGGCGGACCGGCGGCCCTGCGGGGCGAGACCGCCCTCGGGGGCCGGCTGCCGGTGAACCCCTCCGGCGGCCTGGAGTCCAAGGGCCACCCCCTCGCGGCGAGCGGGCTCGGGCAGATCTTCGAGCTCACCGAGCAGCTGCGCGGGACCGCGGGGCCCCGCCAGGTGGAGGGCGCCCGGATCGCCGTCGCCGAGAACGGCGGGGGCTTCCACCGCGGCGAAGAGGCCGTCACCTGCGTGACCGTCCTCGGGAGGGCGTGAGAGATGGCCGTCATCGACTTCTTCGACCGCGGCCGGGCGATCGACCCGACGGGGGTCGCCTACCGGTCCGACGACGAGGTGTGGACCTTCGACGACGCGGGAGCGCTGTCGTGCCGGATCGCCCACGCCCTGCTGGGCGCGGGAGCGCGGCGCGAGTCCAAGGTCGCCGTCCTGTCCCCGAACTCGCCGTCCGCGTGGATCTGCGTCCTCGGGGCGTGGCGCGCCGGCGCGGCGTGGGTGCCCCTGAACCCCGCCACTCCGGTGAGCGAGAACATCGCGCTGCTGCGGCGCTTCGACGTGGAGGTGCTCTTCTACCACCCCGACCTCGCGGACCAGGTCGCGGCGATGAAGTCCGCCTCGACGGGGGTCGGCCTCTACGTGGCTCTCACGGCCGGTACCGGCGACGTCGCGCTGGAGGCCTGGACCGCCGGCCGGCCGGACACGCCGCCGCCCGTCCGCTTCGCCATGGACGACGTGGTCGCCGTGTCGCCGACCGGCGGGACGACCGGCGAGCCGAAGGGCGTGATGAACACCCACCGCTCCCTGTCGGTGATGGTCGCCCACCAGATGATGGCGCTGACCTATCCGGCGGGGGCGCCCGCCGTCAACCTCGCCGCCGCCCCGATGACGCACACGGCCGGGCTCTTCAGCCTGCAGACGACCGCGCGCGGCGGCACGGTCGTCATCGTCCCGCGCGCGACGCCGGACGCCGTCCTCGACGCCGTCGAACGGCACGCGGTCACGGAGCTGTTCCTCCCGCCGACGGCGGTGTACCGCCTGCTGGAGACGCTGGAGCACCGGGCGGCGGACACCTCGTCCCTGCGCTACCTGGTGTACGGCGCGGCGCCGATGTCGACCGACAGGCTGCGCGCCGGCATCGACCGGCTCGGTCCCGTCTTCCTGGGCGGCTACGGGCAGACCGAGGCCATCGCGGCGATCTCGTTCCTGCGGCCGGACGAGCACCTGGCCGGCGGGGAGGTGGCGCCCGAGGAGAGGCTGCGCTCGTGCGGCCGCCCCTACCCGCTGGCCACGGTGGCGATCCTCGACGAGGACGGGACGGAGGTGCCGCAAGGCCGGACGGGCGAGATCTGCGTCCGGGGCGACCTGGTGATGAAGGGCTACTACAAGGACCCCGAGCGCACCGCGGAGACGATCGTCGACGGCTGGCTGCACACCGGCGACCTCGGGCACCGCGACGCCGAGGGCTACCTCCACATCACCGACCGCAAGAAGGACCTCATCATCTCGGGCGGCTTCAACGTCCACCCGAGCGAGGTCGAGCAGGTGATCTGGAGCCACCCGGCGGTGCGCGACTGCGCCGTGGTCGGCTCTCCCGACCCGGACTGGGGCGAGGCCGTGACGGCCGTGGTCGAGCTCAAGGCCGGACACGAGGTCGGGGAGGCCGAACTGATCGCCCGGTGCCGCGAGCGGCTCGGCCCGGTCCGGACGCCCAAGAAGGTCGTCTTCATGGAGCGGCTCCCGCGCAGCGGCAACGGCAAGGTCCTCAAGCGGGAGATCCGCGAGGGGTTCTGGGCCGGCACACGAACAAGGATCTGAGGAGCACCATGACGGAACCGAGAACCACCGGGAACGAACCGGCGGGCAGGAACGAACTGGCGGCCAAGGTCGCGCTGGTCGTCGGCGCGGGCTGCGTCGGCGAGGGGATGGGCAACGGCCGCGCGACCGCGCTGACGTTCGCCCGCGAGGGCGCGACCGTGGTCTGCGCCGACATCGACCTCGCGTCGGCGCGCGAGACCGTCCGCCTGATCCGGGAGGAGGGCGGGGCCGCCGAGGCGGTCGAGCTCGACGTCACCGAAGAGGCGCAGGTCCGCGCCGTCGTCGGCGCCGTCATCGACGAGCACGGGCACCTGGACGTGCTCGACAACAACGTCGGCATCGGAGCCGTGGGCGGCGTGACCGACCTCGACGAGGCCGACTGGGACCGGGTCCTCGCGGTCAACCTCAAGGGGGCGTTCCTCACGATGAAGCACGTCATCCCGCACATGGTCGAGCAGGGCGGCGGCTCCATCGTCAACATCTCCTCGGTCACCGGGATCCGCTGGAGCGGCGTGCCGTACGCGAGCTACTACGCGAGCAAGGCCGGGCTCAACCACCTGACGCGGATGACCGCGCGTGAATGGGCCCGGCGGCGGGTCCGGGTGAACGCCGTGCTCCCCGGCCTGATGAAGACGCCGATGGTGGCCACGGCGATGCTCGCCGACGCCTACGACAGCCCCGACATCGAGGCCATGTGGGCGAAGCGGGACGCCCAGGTGCCGATGGGCCACATGGGCACGCCGTGGGACGTGGCGGAGGCGGCCCTGTTCCTCGCCGGCGACCGGTCGAAGTACGTCACCGGGATCGAGCTCGTCGTGGACGGAGGAGTCGCGCTCGGCTTCGCCTGACCGGCGTCCGCCCCGCCTCCCCTCGCCGTCGGGCATGTGGGCGCGACGTGGCATTCCCCCACCGGCAGGGGGGCGGACGTCGGAAATCCTCGGTTTCCGGCGGGCGGCTGGGGCGGCGAGGGGGCGGCGCGGACGCTGGGCACATGACCGACATCGACCGGATCGACCACTCCGTCCTCTACACCACCGACATGGACGCCACCGCCGCGGCCTACGAAGCCCTGGGCTTCACCCTGAGCCCGCTGTCGATGCACATGGGCTCCGACCGGCCCGGCGGCGAGCGCAGGCCCATGGGCGCCGGCAACCGCTGCGCCCTGTTCGGACAGAACTACCTCGAACTGCTCGGCCTCTTCGGCGACGGAAGCGTCGACCCGTGGAACATCCGTCCCCTGATCGCCGAGTACGAGGGCCTGCACGGCTACTCGTTCGGCTGCGTGGACGCGGAGGCGGCCGAGGAGCGTCTGCGCCGGGCGGGCCTGTCCTCCTCGGGAGTGCTGCCGCTCCAGCGCGACGTGGAGACCCCCGGCGGCACCGCCACCGTCCGGTTCCAGGCCGTCCACCTGGAGCGGTCGCTCACCCCGGAGGGCCTGGTCCACGCGGCCCGGCACCTGACGCCGGAGCTGATCCACCAGCCCCGGTACCTGGAGCACGCCAACGGCGCGACGCACCTGGAGAGCGTCCTCCTGGTGGTCGACGACGGCGAACTGGCCGCCACCGCGGACCGCTACGCGCGCATCCTGGACGTGCCCGCGGTCGCCGAGGGGCCGCGCCGGGTGCTGCGGCTGGCGCTGGGGCAGGTGGAGATCGTCGCGGTCTCCGCCTTCGGCGAGGTCCTGCCCGGCGAGGACGTCCCGGCCCTGCCGTACATGGCGGCTCAGACGGTGGCGGTCGGCGACCTCGGCGCCGCGCGCACGCTGGTGGAGCGCAACGGCTTCGCCGCGCGGGACCTGCCGGGTGGAGGCTTCTTCGTCGGCGCGGCCCAGGCGCGGGGAGCGGCGCTCGCGTTCCAGCAGGTGCGGTGATGGCGACCGGGGGTGCCTTCCGCGGGATCCGGTACGGGACGGCACGGCGGCTCTCGGCGCCCCGGCCCGTACCGGATCCGGGCGACGCCGGCCAGGACGGCCCTGGTCCGGCGGGCCGGCCCGGACCGGCCGCGCCCCAGCCGCCGTCCCGGCTGGAGCACGTCATGGGTCCGGGCAGCGGACTGGAGCAGAGCGAGGACTGCCTGTCGCTCAACGTCTGGACGCCGGGCGGGGACGGGCTCCCGGTCCTGGTATGGCTGCACGGCGGCGGCTTCACCAGCGGATCGGGCGGTGAGGCGTGGTACGACGGCGGGCTGCTCGCACGGCGCGGCCGCATGGTGGTGGTCACGGCCAACTACCGGCTCGGCGCCTTGGGATACCTCTGCCTGCCCGGCGGGCAAGCCAACCTCGGTCTGCTCGACCAGGCCATGGCACTGCGCTGGGTGCGGCGGAACATCGCCCGCTTCGGCGGCGACCCGGACCGGGTGACCCTGGCGGGCCAGTCCGCCGGGGCCCTCTCGGCCCTGGCCATGCTGCGCGACGCGGCCTGCGACGACCTGTTCCAGCAGGTCATCCTGCAGAGCCTGCCCGCCGGTGTGCCGCCCTACGGCGTCGAGCAGGCGGAGTTCATCGGCGACCTCTTCCTGGAGGTGCTGGGAACCGACGTCATGGCGGCGTCCACCGCGTCGATCCTGGCCGCTCAGGGCGAGGTCGCCCGGCGCACCAGGAGACCGGGCGGGATCACCCCGCCGTTCCAACTGGTCGACGACCCCCGCTGGGCGGGAGCGCCACGGCGGGTTCCGATGCTGATCGGGACGACCCGCGACGAGATGCGCGCGTTCTTCCCCGGCGCGACGGAGGCGGAGACCGATCGGCTGTTCCGGCACGGCAGCCTGGAACTCGCCGCGTCCATGGCCACCGCCTACGCCTACCGGTTCGACTGGTCCCCCGCCGCCGGCGCTCTGGGGGCCTGCCACTGCATCGAGCTGCCGTTCGTGTTCGGCGGCCTGGACGCCTGGCGCGCCGCGCCGATGCTGGCCGGAGCCGATCCCGCCGACCTGCGGCGCCTCGTCGACCGCGTCCAGGAGGCGTGGACCGCCTTCATCCACGGCGGGTCACCGGGGTGGGACCGCTACGGCCGTCGATCCGAGGTCCATCACTTCCCATAGCCGCCCCGATCCTCTTGCTGCTGCGGAGGATCGGCGCGCTCTCCACCTGGCGGACGCCCGGGAGCGCGCCGATCCCGGCCTCCAGGTAGTCGTACAGCGCCGACACGTCGCGGCAGGCGGCGAACACCAGCAGGTTCGTCGGCCCCGTGGTCGCCGCCACGAAGGCGGCCTCGGGATGCGCGGCCAGCGCCTCGGCCGTCCGCCGCAGCGCGGACGGCTCGGCGGTGAGCCACAGCATGGCCACCGTGTCGTAGCCCAGCAGCAGGGGGTCGATGTCCACGTCGAAGAAGACCGCTCCGGTCCGGCGCAGGTGGTCCAGCCTGCGCCGGGCGGTCATCTCCGAGGCTCCGATCGCTCTGGCCAGGTCCGTGTACCCCGCCCGCCCGTCCTGGAGGAGCACCCGCAACAGCTGCTCGTCCTCCTCGGTCAGGACGACGGCCTCGCCATGGCGATCGTCCAGGTCGGGGGCCAGCGCGGCGACCTGCGCGGACGTGAGCGCGTCGGTCCGGCCGTGCCATCCGGTCGGGCCGCCGGCGAACACCCGCAGGACGCAGTGCGCGCTGATCCCGGTCACCTGCGGCGTCCGCGGGAGCTGCCCGAGCAGGAGGGCGTCGCGCCGCCGCCGGTCCCGGGCCTGCACGACGCAGACGATCTGCGTGCCGCCCGAGGTCAGGCTCACCCACAGCGTGTCGTCCCTGCGTGCCAGCGCGTCCGCGATCGCGTTGGCCGCCTCGGGCAGGGCCTGGATGCGCAGCACCCACTCCACCCAGCCCATCCGCTGCGCCACCGGCCGGCCCACGACGCGCAGCGCGCCGGTCGTGCGCAGCCGGCGGTAGCGCCGCGCCACCGTCTGGTCCGACACCTCCAGCACGGCCGCGATCCGGCTGAAGCTCGCACGCCCGTCCACGTGCAGCGCATGGACGATCGCCCGGTCCAGCCCGTCCAGAGCAACCGTCTCCATTCCCACAACCTAGACGTCCGGGACATCCTCGACGTGCGGTGATCCGGCCTGCTCGGATCGCGGCCGCGTGGAGACCGGCTCGGGCCGGGACGCACGGGCGGGGGACGAGCCGGGCGGGCGGGCGCCCGCCGCTCGGCTCCTCGACCGCCGTCGCGGACACGGTCATGGGACCGGCCCCTCCGTCTTCTCCTCCAGGAGGCGCCGCGAATTGCTCCGGAGCGGGCGGCGGGGCCACCAGTTCCAGGGGCCGAGCAGCGCCATCAGGGACGGCAGGACGAAGACGCGGATGACCACGGCGTCGATCAGGATGGCCGCGGCGAGGCCGACGCCGAGCTGCTTGAACTCGACCATGCTGAGCGTTCCGAAGATCGAGAAGACGCCGACCATGACGATCGCGGCGCTGGTGACCACGCCCGCCGAGCGGGTGATGCCCTCGCGGACGGCGTCCCTGGTGGGCAGGCCGTGTTCGGCGGCCTCCCGGATCCGGCTCACGACGAACACGTGGTAGTCCATCGACAGCCCGAACAGCATCACGAACAGGAACAGCGGCAGCCACGAGACGACGGCGCCGGAGGAGGTGAAGTCCAGCGGTCCCTCCGCCCAGGTGTGCTGGAAGACGGCCACCAGCACGCCGAACGCGGCGCCCGCCGACAGCAGGTTGAGCAGCGTGGTGGACAGCGCGATCGCGGGTGAGCGGAAGATGGCGCCCATCGTGACGAGGGTCAGCAGCAGGACGAAGCCCACCACCAGCGGCAGGCGCCGTTCCAGGTGGCCGGCGAAGTCGACGCCCTCGGCGACCTTGCCGGTCACGGCGTACTCCGCGTCCGGGACGCCGCCCACCGCCTGCGGCACCCAGGCCCGCAGCCTCTCCAGCGAGCGGCGGGCGCCGTCGCTCTCGGGCGTGTGCGGGGTCGCGATGTCGACCACGTGGACCCGCCGGTCGGCCGACGTCCTGATCCGGGGACGGCGGTCGTGCGCGAAGAGGGGGTCCCCGGCCGTTCGCCGGGCCAGGCCGGTGAGGGCCGCCTCCACCTCCGTAGAGCGGTCGGCCGGCGCCCGCACCGCGACCTGGTGGACGGTCCCCTCGCTCGGGAACGCGCGCGTCAGCCGGTCCATCGCCCGCACGACGGGGATGTCGCGGGACAGGTCGTCCGAGCCCGGCTGCTTGAGCCGCATGTCCAGGGCGGGGACCGCGAGCAGCAGGAGCAGCCCACCGGAGACCGCGAGCGTCACGGCCGGATGGTCGAGCGCCGGACGCAGCAGGGCGGGCCACAGCCGCGACTCCCCCGGCCTCATGCTGAGCCGCCACAGCACCGGGACCTTCGGGCGGTCCACCCAGCGCCCCAGCCGTGCCAGCAGCGCGGGCAGCACCGTGAGCGACGCCAGCACCGCGACCGCCACCACGATGATCGCCCCGGTGGCCAGCGAGGAGAACGTCGCCTCTCCGGCCAGGTACAGCCCCGCCATCGCGACGATCACCGTCACGCCCGACACCACGACCGTGTGCCCGGACGTCTCCGCCGCGATCTCGATCGCGTCCGGCCTGCCCCGGCGCCGCTCCTCGCGCTCGCGCTTGAGGTAGAAGAGGGAGTAGTCGACGCCGACCGCCATGCCCATCAGCAGGATCACGTTGCCGACCGCGCCCGTGGCGGGCAGCAGGTGCGAGACCAGCGCGGACAGCCCCATCGCCGCGGCCACCGACGACAGCGCCAGCGCCACCGGCACGCCCGCGGCGACGACCGCCCCGAACACCACGAGCATGATCAGCAAGGTGAGCGGCAGGCTGATGAACTCGGCCCGCTTGAAGTCCTCGCCGAGCGTCTCTCCCAGGCCCTTCGCGGTGGAGCCCGTGCCGACCTGCTCCACGCGCAGTCCCGGGTGTGCCCGCTGCACCGCCGCGCTCTGCTCCAGCAGCGGCCCCACCCGGCGGTCGGCGGACTCGGTGTCGCCCCTCATGGTGACCGGCACGAGCACCGCCGTGGCGTCGGGCGACCGGACGGGCCGTCCTACCGACTCGACCTCCGGCAGCGGCTTCATCCGCCGGACGACCTCCTTGGCCGCCGCCCGTGCCGTCCTCGCGTCGAGCGCGCCGCCCTCGGTCCGCGTGATGAGGACGCTCTCCTCGGGCCGCTCGGGGAACTTCCCGGACGCCGCGATCCGTCCGGCCCGTCCCGACTCCCCGACGCCGGACTCCGCGTCGCTGATCTTGTTGGTGCCGGCCGTGCCGCCCAGCACCAGGCACAGCCCGACGAACAGCGTCCAGAGCCCGATCGCCGCCCAGGGCCGCCGCGCGCTCCAGCGCGCCACCCGTGCCGTCACCGGCTTCTTGATCTTCACGCGGACGAAGCTATTTCCGCGCCGCTCCCCCGCCCATGCGGCGGACCACCGGATACCGCCGCCCGCACCGCACCCCGTCCCCTGCGGAAAACCTCAAACGCCAGGCCGCCGGCTTCGCGGAGCGGCCCGGGGCGCTCGTTCAGCGGTCGGTGACGATGAGCAGGCGGGGGCTCTGGTTCAGGCGGCGGGCTCCGACGTCGGTGCAGACGACGACGTCCTCGATCCGCGCGCCGTACAGTCCCGGAAGGTAGATGGCGGGCTGGATGGACATGGTCATGCCGGGCTCGATGACGGTCCGGTCCCCCGGCGACAGGTAGGGCGGTTCGAACTGGTCGAGGCCGACCCCGTGGCCCGTCCGGTGGGCGAAGAACGACCCGTACCCGCTGGCCGCGATGGCGTCGCGGCAGACCTCGTCGATCTCGGCGGCGGTGACACCGGGGCGCACCGCCTCGCAGGCGGCGCCGTGGACGGCGAGGACGACGGAGTACATGGCCTCGAAGTCCTCGGGCGGCTCGGCCACGACGAACATCCGGGCGATGTCGGAGCAGTAGTCCTCGTACCGTCCGCCGATGTTGACCAGGACCGCGTCGCCCGGGTTGATCGTCCGTTCGGTGGGCCGGTGGTAGGGGTCGGCGGAGTGCTCCCCCGCCGCGACGGTGACGAGCGTGACCTCGTCGTGGCCGGCCTCCAGCAGCAGCCGCCGCAGCAGCCGCGCCATCTCCCGTTCGGTGGCGCCGGACCAGCTCAGTTCGGCGGCCGACGCCACGGCCCGGTCGGCGGCGACGGCCGCGCGTTCCAGCGCCGCGATCTCGGCGCCGGACTTGCGCATCCGGAGCGCCGCGAGGAGCGGCTCGGCCGAGGCGAACAGGGTCTGCGGGCCGAGCCGCTCCTGGATGGACAGCAGTTCGTGCGCGAGCATCTGGGGGTCGACGGCGACCCGCGAGCCCACCGGGATGAGGGGCGAGGCATCGGGGACGTGCGCGGGCGGGCCGTCCGGCGTGATGACGAGGAAGCCGTGCCGTACCGAGCGGGCGAGGTACCGCAGGTTCGAGGAGGGGCGCAGGACGAGGACGTCCACCCCGTGCTCGACCATGCGGGCCCGCACCCGCTCCAGCCGGTCGTCGCTCATTCCGGCGCCG
The DNA here is from genome assembly GCF_040649235.1 of Spirillospora sp. NPDC049024. Lineage (NCBI taxonomy): Bacteria > Bacillati > Actinomycetota > Actinomycetes > Streptosporangiales > Thermomonosporaceae > Spirillospora > Spirillospora sp. NPDC049024. The sequence goes on along the minus strand of NZ_JBEZFD010000026.1, from coordinate 99,513 downwards.
AGTCGTAGAGCCAGCAGGCGACCCCGCGTTCCTGCACCGGCTCCCGTCGCGAGCAGATCTCCATGGCGTGGGGGCAGCGCGGGTGGAACCGGCAGCCGGACGGCGGCGCCGCCGGGTCCGGCACGTCCCCGGGCAGCTCGGCGGGCAGCGTGCCCGCCCCGTCCGGCGCGGGGACCGCGGCGAGCAGGGCCCGGGTGTAGGGGTGGCGCGGGTCGGCCCAGACCTCGGCGGTGCGGCCGATCTCGACGATCCTGCCCAGGTACATGACCGCGATCCGGTCCGCGATCATCCGGACGACCGACAGGTCGTGGCTGATGAACAGCAGGCCCGCTCCCGACTCCACGGTCAGCGACCGCATCAGCCCCGCGACCTGCGCCTGGGCGGAGGCGTCCAGCGCGGAGATCGGCTCGTCGCCGATCAGCAGGGACGGCTGGGCGGCCAGCGCGCGGGCGATGGCGATGCGCTGCCGCTGCCCGCCGGAGAACTCGTGCGGGTAGCGGCCGGCCATGTCGGCCGACAGCCCGACCCGCTCCAGCAGCTCGCCCGGGTCCGGGCCGCCGCGCCGGCCGTCGGCGATCTGGCCGCCGATCCGGCGGCGCGGGTTCAGCGAGGCGAACGGGTCCTGGAACACCATCTGGATCCTGGTCAGCGCGGGATCGCGGCGGCGCAGGCCGAGCGGCGTGACCGGGCGGCCCTCGAACCCGATGGAGCCGCCGGACGGGCGGATGATGCCGCAGATGGCGCGGGCCAGCGTCGACTTTCCGCAGCCCGACTCGCCCACCAGGCCGACGACCTCTCCGGGCGCGACGGACAGGTCGACACCCGCCACCGCCCGCACCGGGGGCCGGTCCGGGCTGCGGTGGTCGACCACCAGGTTCTCGACGGACAGCAGCGGTGTGGCGGGCGCCGGCTCGGCGCCGTCCAGCAGTTTCATGAGGTGCTCCGCTCCGGCAGCGCGTCCAGCAGCGTTCGGGTGTACTGGTCGGCGGGCTCGCACATGACCTGCGCGCGCGGGCCGGTCTCGACCAGGAGGCCCGCCCGCATCACGCTGATCGTGTCGGCCACCGCGGACATGACGCCGAGGTCGTGGGTGACCAGCAGGACGGCGAGCCCGAGCTCGTCGCACAGGCCGCGCAGCAGGCGCAGCACGCCGGCCTGGACGGTCACGTCGAGCGCGGTGGTCGGCTCGTCCGCGATCAGGACCTTCGGGTCGCAGGCCAGCGCGATCGCGATCGCGATGCGCTGCCGCATCCCGCCGGAGAACTGGTGGGGGTATCTCCGGAGCGCGCCGCCGGGATCCGGGATGCGCACCCTGGCCAGCAGTTCGGCCGCGCGGCGGCGCGCCTCGGCCTTGTCCAGGTCCAGGTGGTGGCGCATGTGGTCGGTGAGCTGGCGGCCGACCGAGAGCATGGGGTGCAGGCTCGTCGACTGGTCCTGGAAGACCATGCCGATCTCGCTGCCGCGCAGCGCGTTCATCCTCTTGGGCGGGAGGGTCAGCAGATCGGTCCCGCCGAAGAGGATCCGCCCGCCGGTACGCGCGCCGTGCGGGAGCAGCCCCATGACGCCCAGCCCGGTCATGGTCTTGCCGGAGCCGCTCTCGCCCGCCAGCCCGTGGATCCGGCCCGGTTCCAGCGCCAGGTCGATCCCCTGGATGATCTGCCGTCCGCCCAGCTCGACGGTGAGCCGCTCGATGTTCAGCACGGTGTCCGGCCCGCTTTCCGGCCCGGTGTTCGGCACGGTCACAGCGCCCGCTCCTTGATCGCCCGTGCGGTCCGCGGGTCGAGCGCGTCGCGCATCGTGTCACCGAGGAAGTTGAAGGCCAGCACCACCGTCAGGATGGCCAGGCCGGGGAACACGCCGACCCACCACTTGTCGAACACGTGCGTGGCCGACGCCACCATGGAGCCCCATTCGGCGGTGGGCGGCTTGGCGCCGAGGCCCAGGAACGACAGTCCCGACAGCAGCAGGAGCTGGGTGCCGATGTCGAGGGTGGCCAGCACCAGGACCGGGCCGGTCACGTTCGGGAGCACGTCGGTGCGCAGCGAGCGCCACGCGGAGAACCCGAGGAGCCGCCCGCTGATCACGAACTCGCGGGACCGGATGCCGAGCACCAGGCCGCGGGTGACCCGGGCGTAGGCGGGCCAGGAGACGACGAGCACGGCGAGCACCGCGTTGCGGAGGCTGGCGCCGAGCGAGGCTGCCACGGCCATCGCGAGGATGACGGTCGGGAACGCGAACACCAGGTCCGCCACCCGCATGATCGTCTCGTCCAGCCAGCGGCCGAAGTAGCCCGCGCAGGCCCCCAGCAGCCCGCCGATGACGACGGACATCACGACCAGCAGCATGGTGAGCGGGATGGACAGGCGCGCGCCGTACAGCACCCGGCTGAGGACGTCGCGGCCGAGTTCGTCCGTGCCGAACCAGTGCGCCCCGCTCGGCGCCTGGAGCCGCGGGAACGCCTGGCTCAGCGGGTCGTGCGGCGCGAGCAGCGGCGCGGCGAGCACCACGACCAGCCATGCCGCCGCGATGGCGAGGCCGACGACGGCGAGCGGCTTGCGCCATGCCTCCGGCACCCTGCGGCTCACGTGTGCCTCACTCTTGGGTCGATGACGCCGTACAGCATGTCCACCACCAGGTTGACCACCACGTAGATCACGCCCACCACGAGCCCGACGCCCATCACCGCGGGCAGGTCGAGCGTGGTGGCGCTCTTGTACGCGTACTCGCCGACGCCCGGCCAGGCGTAGATCGCCTCGACCAGCACGGTGCCGGACAGCAGGCTGCCGAAGGCCAGCCCCGCCACCGTGATGACCGGTACCAGCGCGGCGCGCAGCGTGTACCGGAAGAGGACGGCGCGGCCGGGCAGGCCCTTGGCCCTGGCGGCCCGCACGTAGTCCTGGCCGAGCACCTCCAGGACGGCCGACCGCGTGAACCTGGTGAGCAGGCCGATCGTGTACGTGGCGAGCACGAGCGCGGGCAGCACGAGATGGCCGACGGCGCTGGCGAAGACGTCCCACTGGCCGGCGAGCGCCGCGTCCACCGTGTAGAGGCCGGTGGTGTGCGGCGGAGGCGCCATGGCCGGGGAGAGCCTGCCGGAGCCCGGCGCCAGCCCGAACTTGTAGAAGAAGAGGTAGAAGGCCAGCAGCGCCAGCCAGAACGTCGGCACCGAGACGCCGGCCAGGCTGGTCACCCGCAGGAACTGGTCCACGAACCGGTCCCGGCGCAGCGCCGCGATCACGCCGAACGCCACGCCGACCAGCAGCGACACCAGCAGCGCCGTGCCGGCCAGCTCGAACGTCGCGGGCACGAACTCCCGCAGGTCGTCGGCGACCGGCCGGTGGCTCTGCTGCGACTCGCCCAGGTCCCCGCGGACCAGGTTGCCCATGTAGGTCGCGTACTGGACGGGCAGCGGCTTGTCGAGGCCGTGCTGCTCCCGGAACTGCTGGACGATCGCCGGGTTGCCGAGCGCCTGCTGGCCCAGGTTCGCGGTGGCCGGGTCACCGGGCACCATGTTGGTCAGGATGAAGGTGACGAGGGTGACCCCGACGGCCAGCAGTACGGAGACCGCCAGCCGCCGGGTCAGGAACCGCATCAGCGGATGCCGCGACCACCACCGGGCGCCGGGTGGCCGGCGGCCCTTGAGCGTCCGCTCGTCCGACGGGTGTGGGGACTTCATTTGCTGCCGAGCGCCGCGATCTCGAAGGTCCACACGGGGTTGACCGCCAGGCCGGTCAGCGATCCGGCGGTGACCAGGCGCTGGCTCGGCTGCATCAGCGGCACGATCGGGCCGCGCGCGTTGAGCTCGGTCTGGATCTGGTGGTACTGGGCGAACCGGTCATCGCCGATGGTGGTCGCGGCCTTGGCTCCCGCGTCCTCCAGGGCCTTGTCCGCGCCCTTCTTCCAGCCCGCGCGCTCGCCGATCAGGCCGCCGGGCAGGAAGGCGAGGTAGTTGCTGGCGTCCGGGTAGTCCGGGCTCCACCACCACAGGCCCATCTCCTCCTTGCCGTCGCGGTAGCTCTCCAGCGCGGTCGCGATCGGCGCGGGGGCGAGGTCGACGGTGATGCCGACCTCCTTCAGGTTGGCCTGGACGCGCTCGGCCAGCGGCTGGAAGGACAGGCCGTTGAGCGTGAAGTCGCTGGGGTACTCCAGCTTGACCCGGGGGTTCGTGATCCCGCCGGCGGCGAGCGCCGCCTTGGCGCCGGCGACGTCGCGCTTGGGCGCCTGCTCCGCCGGCAGCGAGCCGTTGATCATGGACGGCACGATGCCGGCCGCCTGCACCGAGCCCTCGCCGGCGAGTTCCAGCAGCCCGGCGTAGTCGACGCCCTTGCTGACGGCCTCGGCGAACCGGGGGTTGGACGTGGTCTTGCTGACGGCCGGGTTCCGGTTGGTCAGCAGGAAGAACACGTTGGCGGACGCGCCCTTGACGATCTGGTTGCCGCCGCCGATGCCCTGGGCCTGGTCGGCCGTCAGGTCCACCGCGATCTGGCTGTCCCCGCGCTGCACGTTCAGCTTCTGGGTCTGCGACTGGACGTTGCGCACCACGACCCGCTTGTAGACGGGCTTGGTGGCGCCCCAGTACTTGGGGTTGGCCTTGAGCACGACCTGCGTGGCCGCGTTGAAGGACTCCAGCATGTACGGGCCGGATCCGGCCGACTGGCCGTTCAGGTACTTCTCCGCCTTGTCGTCGGGGCCGGCGGCGCCGCCGTTGGCCTTGACGACCTTGGAGTTGACGATGCCGAGCGCCGGGTTCGGCAGGATGAACGGCAGCGACGGGTTGGGCTTGGCCGACACCAGGGTGATGGTCTTGTCGTCGGTCTTCTCGACCTTCACGCCATCGAGCAGGAACGACGGGTTGCCCTTGAGGTCGCGGACCCGGTCGAGCGAGAACACCACGTCGTCGGCGGTGACGGGGCTGCCGTCGGAGAAGACGGCGTCCTGGCGCAGCTTGAGGGTGAGCTTCTTGCCGTCCTTGGACAGCTCGTACGACTCCGCCAGCGCCGGCACCGGCTTGCTGACGTCGGAGCCCTTGAAGCTCAGCAGGGTGTCGTAGAGGGCCCGGTCGATGAGCAGGCCGGTCTGCTCGTACATCCGGCCCGGGTCCACGGTCTTGAGGTTGAACGAGGTGTCGATGACCAGGGCCTTGCCGCCCCCGGACGAGGACGCCTCGTCCCCGCCCGAGCAGGCGGTCAGGCTGAGTGCTGCGGCCACGAGGACGGACAACGCCGCCCGCCGTGTGGTTCCACTCGTGATCGGCATCGCGGCCTCCGGGGGTCCGTCAGGTCAGTTCTCTGCGTCTGGACGACGATGTCCGATAGTGCGAGACTTCCGGCTGAACGTCTATGCAGCCAGCGAAAGTCAAGACGAAGCCGAAGAAGGAAACGAATTCATGGCCAGAGCGTCCCAAGGACCGCCCAATAGGGGGCCCGAGCCTGGACAGATCCGCGCCGAGCTGGACTCGATCAACCTCAAGATGCTGGAGGTCCTGCGCCAGGACGGCCGGATCTCCATCGCGGCCCTCGCCCAGCAGGTCGGGATCTCCCGGGCCAACGCCTACATGCGCTTCGAGGCGCTCCGCACCAGCGGCGTGATCAGCCGGTTCACCGTGCAGGTCGACCCCGTCCGCACCGGCCTCGGCATCTGCGCGCTGATCTTCGTCACCGTCCGGCAGCAGATGTGGCCGCAGTTCCGCGCCCAGCTCGCGCTGATGCCCGAGGTCGAGTACTGCGCGATCACCACCGGCCAGCACGACGCGATGATCCAGGTCCGGGCCACCGACGTGGCGGCCGTGCACCGCCTCGTCTCCGAGCGCCTGGCCGGCATCCCGGCCGTGAAGGCGACCGAGACGGTGCTCATCCTCGACGAGGTGATCCGCCGCCCGTTCGTGCTGACGTCCGACTCCGCCCCGGCGAAGGCCGAGGCGGAGCCCGGCCCCGCCCCGGTCACCATGGGACGGATGCGCTTCATCCGCGCGGGCGCGGGGCGGGCCGACCTCAAAGACCTCCCCGAATGATCTCCTCGCAGACGCTGACCTGGGGCGTGTCGTCCCCCTCGAACCGGAACTCCTCCACCAGCCGGATCCGGCCGTCCTGGAGGAGTTCGATCCGGTTCGTGCTGGATCCGGCGACCGGATCCGCATCCCGCTTGGTCAGATGCACGTAGTTCAGCCGGACCTCGGCCCCGCGCCGGGCCCCCACGAACCGGCCGTGGACCACGGTGTCGCCTTCGTAGCTGCCCCACACCACGCCGTCGGCCTCCGTGTAGGCGAACCGTGTGGGCGCGGCGGGGTCCACCCGGCTCGCGGTCGAGCTGACCATCGCGAACCGGCGGCCGTCCAGATTGAAAAGATCATTCGCGTTCACGGGTGTCATGGTGCCGGGTTCCGCGCCGCGCGCAATCGCGCCTGAACGCATCGTCGCGGAACCGCCCGCCTCCTGGACGATCCGTCCGCGATACGCGACCCGCACACCAATCCGTCTCGAACCGCCCGTATCGTAGTGCCGGGCATGCGGGCTCCTCCGGTTCTAGGGGCGGGGAGCGGTCAACGTGCGAAGGACGCGGTCGGCGTGCGTCCAGAGAACGGCGCCGCCGATCCCTTCTACGACGTGGCGCCGTGCGCGGGGGATCCGTGTCGCGAGTGTGGCGCCGTTGTCCGGTGAATGGGTGGTGTCCTGCTCTCCGTACCAGAGGTCGACGGGGACGTCGATGGCGGCGAGGTCGAAGGGCCAGCGGCTCATGGCGAGGACGGTGTCGCGGGCGTAGCCGTCCGGGCCCTGCGCGAAGGCCTCGTCCAGTGCGCGCCGGTAGGCCGCGGCGAAGGCCGGTTCGCCGTACACGCGCAGGTCCGACTCGGGGCTCCCGTTCATCACCATCGTCCACATCGCGTCGGCGCTGAATCCGCGGAAGAACTCCTCGGCGCCGTGCGGGTCGGCGGCCACCCGGTCGACGAGTCCGCGCAGCTCGTCCGGCAGCGCGGTCGCGAACTCGGGGGCGGCGACCTCGTCCGCGCCGGAGACGACGGCCACGGCGGACGCGAGGCCCGCGACGGCGCAGGCCAGCGCGAACGGTGCGCCTTGCGAGTTCCCCACCACGGCGGGACGTTCCAGGCCGCGCAGCGCGAAGAAGGCGCTCATGTCGCTCGTGAAGTCGGCGAACGTCCTGCAGGGCGAGGGCGACGAGGCGCCGAGGCCGGGACGGTCCACCGAGACGAGGCGCACTCCGAGGGGACGCACGGCGCCCGCGCCGAAGCCGAGCCGCCTGCTCGTGGCCGCTCCGGGGCAGAGCAGGACGGGCGTTCCGTCCTCCGGGCCCCACTCGGCCCAGCCGAGCAGCCGGCCGTCCGGCAGCGTGGTCTCCCCGATCCGCTCGGGGTCCGCGACGAACATCATGATCCACATGATGGCCCGCACCGGCCGGGGCCGGCCGTCCGGGTGTGGCGAATTGATCAACATCGTCCGGGGTTCGCCCCTAGACTCGGGCGGTCGGGTACCCGGACAGGGAGGTCCGTTTCCGTGAGCGGTGAGCACCATCCGGAGTGGGTGATCGATCCCCATACCCCCAGCGTGGCCCGAATGTACGACTACTACCTCGGCGGCAAGGACAACTTCGCCGCGGACCGCGAGGCCGCCGACCAGGTGGTGGCCGCGATGCCGAACGTGCTGGAGTTCACCCGCGCCAACCGCAGGCTGCTGTCGCGGGCCGTGACGATGATGGCCGAGCGCGGCATCCGGCAGTTCCTCGACATCGGCTCCGGGCTGCCGACCCAGGAGAACGTGCACCAGGTGGCCCAGCGCGCCGCTCCCGGCTCCAGCGTCATCTACGTCGACAACGACCCGATCGTGCTCACGCACGCGCGGGCGCTGCTGGCCGACAACCCGCTGACGACGGTCATCCAGGCCGACTTACGGGACCCGGAGAGCATCCTGGACGATCCCGAGGTCAAGGCCCGGATCGACTTCGACCGGCCGGTGGGGCTCCTGCTGCTGGCCATCCTGCACTTCATCCCGGACGAGGCGCGTCCGGCTGAGATCGTGGCGAGGCTCCGCGCGCCGCTGGCCCCCGGCAGCCACCTGGCCATCACGCACGGCCACCGCGGCCACATCCCCGCGCAGGTCGAGGAGCAGGTGCGGGGCGCGTACGGCAGGACCGGAGCGGGCGACATCATCCCGCGCGGGATCGACGAGGTCATGACGTTCTTCGCGGGCACCGAGCTGGTCGGTCCCGGCCTGGTCCAGGTGGCCGACTGGCGGCCGGACGCCGAGCCGGCCACGCCCGACATGTCGCGGCCGGGCTTTCTCGCCGGGGTCGGAAGGGTGATCTGATGCTGCCAGTGGACCTGCTGTTCAGCCGGGCGTTCAGCGAGGACCCGTACGCCGTGTACGACGAGCTGCGCGCCTCCGGGCCCGTCCATCCGATCGACTTCCCTCCCGGCGCCACCGCCTTCCTCGTGGTCGACCACGAGCACGGCCGGGCGGCCCTGACCGATCCGCGCCTGTCCAAGGACAGCTCGTACAGCACCGTGCCCGTGAACGCCGAGCTGTTCTTCGGCGGCACGATGCTCGCCATGGACCCGCCCGACCACACCCGGATGCGCGGGCTGGTGGCGAAGGCGTTCACCGGCCGGCGGGTCGAGCGGCTGCGCCCCCGCGTCCAGGAGATCGCCGACGGGCTGCTGGACGGCATCGCGGCCCGCGGCGGGGCCGACCTGATCGAGGAGCTGGCCGTCCCGCTGCCGATCCGGGTCATCTGCGAACTGCTCGGCGTCCCGGCGTCCGACCGGGCCCGGTTCCGCGAGTGGACGGCCGTGCTGACCGTGCCCGCGCTGACCGCCGAGGCCCGCGAGCGCCGCCGCGAGGCGGCCCGCGCGTTCAACGACTACCTGCTCGCGGTCATCGCCGAGCGGCGGGCCCGTCCCGAGGACGACCTGGTCAGCGGTCTGATCACCGCGCGCGACGGGGGGTCCGCCCTCACCGAGGCCGAGATGCTCGGGACCGTCGCGCTGCTGCTCATCGCCGGGCACGAGACCACGGTCAACCTCATCGGCAACGGGGTGCTCGCCCTGCTCCGGAACCCGGGCCAGCTCGAACTGCTCCGGACGCGGCCCGAGCTGCTGCCGTCCGCGGTCGAGGAGCTGCTGCGGTTCGACGGCCCGGTGGAGCGTGCGAGCCAGCGCATCGCCCTGGAGGACATGGAGATCGCCGGGACGCCGATCCCCAAGGGCGCCTGGGTGCACGTCTCGCTCGGCGCCGCGGACCGGGACCCGGCGGTGTTCGAGTCCCCCGACCGGCTGGACGTGACGCGCGCTCCCAAGGGGCACGTCGCCTTCGGGCACGGGCCGCACTTCTGCCTCGGCGCCCCGCTGGCCCGGCTGGAAGGGCAGATCGCCATCGGCGGACTGCTGGACCGCTTCCCCGACCTCGCCCTCGCGGTCCCGGCCGACGAGCTGCGCCACCACCGCACCGGCTCGATCGTCCGCGGCCTCGTCTCCCTTCCCGTCCGCGTCTGAGCACCCGCTTGGACCTGACCACCGGCCGCGCGGCGGTGGTCAGCCGTCGAGTCGGCGGTCGTGGCGGTGGGCGGCGTAGAAGTCCGCCTGGCGGGCCATGATGTCGCGCATCGAGGAGCCGCGCGGGACGCCGTAGACGGTGCCGGGGAAGTCCAGGGCGCGCTGCTCCTCCCAGAGGTCGTCGTGCCGGTCCGGGGAGAAGAGTTCGGCGGGGTCACCGGCCGCCACCCAACCGATCGGGACGACCGTGTCCGGACGCAGCCGCGAGTTCACGTGCAGGACGCTGTTGATGCGCAGCTCCGAGCGCGTTCCGGCGACCGGGCCCGGGAAGAGGGACGCGCCGGTCGCCACGAAGACCTCGTCCTCGACGATCGCGCCGTTGACGTGCGCGTGCGGTCCGACCAGCACGGCGTCGCCGAGGACCGCCGGAAGACCGGCCCGGCCGCGGACCAGCGCGTTCTCCATGACCACGACGTTCGCGCCGGTACGCACGGTGCCGTCCTCGGCGGTGAGGACCGCGCCGTGCAGGATGCGGGCCCCCTCCCCCAGGGCGACGTCTCCGCACAGGACGGCTGAGGGAGCCACGTACGCCGACTCGGGAACGACCGGGCGCTTTCCTCGGTGCTCAAGCAGCATGTCCGAATCGTGGGCCGCGATCTATGCTCGAAGCGGCGGCAGGACCGGCGGGTGCGGCGCGACGGGCGGTGGCTGCGTGGTGAAGCGGCGTCATGGTGACGGCGGCGGGATGGCCGGGCGCCTCCTGCGCCGGCGGTGGTTCTGGCCGGCGGTCGCGGCCGCGGCGGTCCTGCTGGTCTCCGGGTTCGTGCTGGTCGAGCCCAGGGCGGCCGGCGACGGGTCGCTGCGGGTGATGACGTACAACCTGCGCGGCGTGAACGACCCGCCGCCCCGCGACTGGAAGACCCGGCTGCCGCTGGTCAGGCGCCTGCTGCGGGAGCACGACCCGGATCTGCTGGGAGTGCAGGAGGCGCGCTGGTACCAGGTGCGCGACCTCCTGCGGACCCTGCCGGAGTACGGCTGGATCGGTCTCGGCAGCCAGGGCGGCACCCGCGACCAGTTCCTGGCGATCTTCTACCGCGCGGAGCGGTTCGAGGTGCTGGACTTCGACCACTTCTGGCTGTCCGACACCCCGTCGGTGATCGGCTCGGCCACCTGGGGCAACCGGTACGTCCGGATGGTGACGTGGGCGAAGTTCCGCGACCGCCGCACCGGCACGGTGTTCTACCAGGCCAACACGCATCTGGACAACATGTCGGCGGGCTCGCGGGAGAAGAGCGCCCGGCTGATCCTCGACCGCGTCCGCGGTTTCCAGGCGGGCGCGCCGGTCGTCCTCACGGGCGACTTCAACGACACGGCCGGGGCGTCCCCGGCGTACTCGATCCTCACCGGGCCGGGCGCGTTCCGCGACACCTGGACGGCCGCCGACCGGCACGGGCCGCAGTACCGGACCGAGAACCACTGGGAGCCGCCGGAGCCGGGCGGCAGGCGCATCGACTGGATCCTGGTGCGGGGCCGGATCAGGACGGCGTGGGCCGAGATCGACCCCTACCGCTCCGGCGGGCTCTACCCGTCCGACCACGATCCCGTGCTCGCCCGGCTCGCCTTCCGGACCTGACCGGGACGGCGCCATGGCCTCAAGCGGACGGGTGCGGCGCACGCGCCGCGAGGCGTCCCGAGAGGAGAATGTCGGCCACACGAACCGATGGGGGAAAGCCGTGATCGCGAGAGTGGCCGTGTGGGAGCCCATGCCGGACGACGAGCGGGACTGGGTGCTGGAGGCGGCGGCCGAGGTCCCCGGCGTCCGGGGCGCCTACCATCTGGTCGACCCGGCGACCGGGAACGGGCTGGCGGTCGCCTTCTTCGACGACGAGGCCGCCGCCGACGCGGCGGGTGCGGCGATCGCCCGGCGCGCCGCGGCGATCGGCTGGCACGACACGCCCCGTCCGGCTCCCGCGAGCCAGACGATGTACGAGGTGATCCGGCACATCGCGGGCTGAACCGCCCGGGACGGCGAACGGCCGGGCCCCGCGCGGGCCCGGCCGTTCGGCGGTGTCGCGGTCGTTCAGTGGCGGGGGGTCAGGCGAGGCCGGACTTCTTCAGCCACTCCTCGGCGACCTTCTCCTGGTCGTCCTTGTCGATGGCGACGCGCTTCATCATGTCGAGGAGGTCCTGGGTGGTGAGCTTGGCGGAGACGGCGTTCAGCGCCGCCTTGGCCTTGTCGTCCACCGCGGACTTGTTCACCAGCGGCGTGACGTTCTGGGCGGAGAAGACGTTCTCCGGGTCCTCCAGCACGACGAGCTTGTTCTGCTGGATCGTCGGGTCGGTGGTGAACAGGTCGGCGGCCTGGACCTTGTTCTCGGTGAGCAGCTTCACCAGGGTGGCCTGGGCGCCGGCGTCGAACGGCTGGAACTTCTTGAACTCCAGGCCGTAGGTCTTCTTGAGGCCGACAAGGCCCTGCTGGCGGGTCTTGAACTCCGACGGCCCCGCGATGACCAGGTCCTTGGCGACCGGCTTGAGGTCGGCGATGGACTTCAGCTTGTACTTGGCGGCCGTCTGCGGGTTGACGGTGACGGAGTCCTTGTCCTCGGCCTGCGCGGAGTCCAGGATCTCGACGCCGGCGGGCAGCTTGGCCTTGAGAGCGGCGTTGATCTCGTCGGTGGTGGCGGCGGTGCTGGACTTGTCGACCGAGGTGGTGAGCAGGGCGCCGTTGTACTCGGGCATCACGCTGATGCCGCCCTTGACGACCTGGTCGTAGTAGATCTCGCGGGCGCCGATGTTGAACTTGCGGGTGACCTTGACGCCCTTGGCCTCCAGCGCCTGCGCGTACAGCTCGCCGAGGAGGTTGCTCTCGGGGAAGTTCGCGCCGCCGACGGTGACGGTGCCGTTCCCGCCGCCGCCGGAGAGCGGGTTCTTGTCGTCGCCGGAGTCCCCGCTTCCGCAGGCGGACAGCGACAGGGCGGCCACGAGGCCGACGACCGCGCCCCTGATGATTCTGTTCATGGTGCTCTTCCTTCGGTTTTCAGGAGGATCGGGCGGAGCCGAGCAGGCCCGGTGAGACGAGGAGGCGGCGCAGCGCCGCGAAGGCCGCCTGGACGATCAGCGCGAGCAGCACCACCAGGACGGTGCCCCCGACGACGAGCTGGTAGTCGTTGCGGGCCAGGCCGTCGATGATGTAGCGGCCGAGGCCGCCGAAGCCCGGGTAGGCGGCGATGGTGGCGGTGGCGACGACCTGGATCGCGGACGTGCGCAGTCCGAGCAGGATGAGGGGCAGCGCCATCGGCAGCTCGACCCGCCACAGCACGCCCCAGCCGGTCATGCCCATGCCGCTCGCCGCGTCCTTGGCGTCGGCGTCGACGCCGCGGATCCCCTCGAAGGTGTTGACGAGGATCGGCGGGACGGCGAGCGCCACCAGGGCGACGAGCACCGGGGTGATGCTGTACTCGATCACCACGACGATCAGCACCAGGCCGAAGGTGGGGACGGCGCGGGCGACGTTCGCCAGGCTGATGGCGAGGAACCCGCCGCGGCCGGTGTGCCCGACGAGCAGCCCGAGCGCGAGGCCGATGACCGCGGCGCACACCAGCGCCACGCCGCTGTAGTAGACGTGCTGGAGCAGCCGGTGCGGGATGCCGTCGCCGCCGTGCCACTGGGAGGACGTGGTGAGCCACGTCCAGAACAGGTCGATCTGGTTCCACAGCTCGTTCATGAGGTCATCCGGGCTCGGGCCCACGGGGTGAGCAGGCGTTGGACGGTGACCAGGATCGCGTCGGTGACCAGGGCCAGCAGGACGATCAGGACGGTGGCGGCCACGATCTGCGTCTGGAACTGGAGCTGGTAGCCGCGGATGATGTCGTAGCCGAGGCCGCCCTGGCCGATCAGCTGGCCGACGGCGACGAGGCTGATGGAGGAGACGGCGGCGACGCGCGTCCCGGCGATGACGATGGGCACGGCGATCGGCAGCTCCACCTGGAGCAGGCGCCGCAGCGGGCCGAAGCCCATCGCGGTGGCCGCCTGCCGGACGGGCTCGGACACCGACGCCAGCCCGTCCACCACGTTCGGGACGAGCACCGACAGGCTGTACAGGGTCAGCGGGATCATGACCGTGGACGCCGTCAGGCCGGTGTACTGGATGAAGACCATGAACAGCGCCAGCGACGGGATCGCGTAGAAGATGTTCGAGATCGTCAGCGCGGGCGGGTAGAGCCAGCGCCAGCGGCGGCACATCATGCCGACCGGCAGCGAGATGAGCAGGCCGAACAGCACCGGCAGCAGGGCGAGCCGCAGGTGGATGAGGGCGTGCTCGGACAGCGTGTCGGTGTGCTCGCCGATCCAGCCCCAGTCGATGTCCATCAGCCGGCGCCTCCGGCGTCGGCCCCTTCCGGATCCGCCTCTTCCGGACCGCCCGCTGCTCCGGCGGGGGTTCCGGCGGGGGCGGCGGCGCCGTCGCGGCCGTGGGTGGGCACGGCCAGCAGGTCGGTCCCGCTCGCCGTCCCGACGACGGCGCCGGTCTCGTCGACGCCGACCGCCAGCCCGGACGGGGACAGGACGGCCGCGTCCAGCGCGGTCCGCACGGAGTCGCCGCCGACCCGGAACGTCGGGCCGACCGGGCTGAGCTTCGCCTTGCCGAGCGGCCCGCTCGCCTGCGCCGGGCGGGTCCAGCCGAGGGGGCGGCGGTCGTCGTCGACGACGAGCACCCAGTCCGTTCCGGCGGCGTCCGCCGCGGCGGCGCTCGCCGGGCGGATCGCGGCGTCGCTCAGCCTGAGGCCGCCCGTCTCGGCGAACGACAGGGTGCGGATGCCGCGGTTCTGGCCGATGAACCCGGCGACGAAGTCGTCGGCCGGGTGGGCGAGGAGGTTCTCGGGGCTGTCGATCTGGACGAGCCTGCCGCCGGTCTGGAACACCGCGATCCGGTCGCCGAGCTTGATGGCCTCGTCGATGTCGTGGGTGACGAACACGATCGTCTTGTGCAGTTCCTCCTGGAGGCGGAGGAACTCGTCCTGCAGCTCGGCGCGGACGACCGGGTCGACGGCGCTGAACGGCTCGTCCATCAGCATGATCGGCGGGTCGGCGGCGAGCGCCCGCGCGACGCCGACGCGCTGCTGCTGGCCGCCGGAGAGCTGGAACGGGTACCGCTTGCCCATCGCCGGGTCGAGCCCGACCCGCTCCATCAGCTCCAGCGCCCGCGCCCGAGCCTTCTTCTTGTTCCAGGACAGCAGGTACGGGACGGTGGCGATGTTGTCGAGGATGGTGCGGTGCGGGAACAGCCCGGCGTGCTGGATCACGTAGCCGATGCCGCGCCGCAGCTCGGCGGGCTTGCGCTCGCGGACGTCCGCCCCGTCGATCAGCACGCGCCCGGACGTCGGCTCCACCATCCGGTTGATGGTCCGCAGTGCGGTGGTCTTGCCGCCGCCGGACGTGCCGACGAACACGGTGATGCGGCCCGCGGGGCAGTCGAGGCTCACGTCGTCGAGCGCGACGGTGCCCCCGGGATAGCGCTTGGTGACGCCCTCAAAGGTGATCAACGAATCACGTCCTCGCCGGGCGTCCCCCGTGACGCCGATGATCGATTCCGACTGGTTCCCCACCGCGAACCGTGGGTAACGTCATCCCAGTGTCCCTGCATGTCCGGCACGTCAAGCATGCAAGCATATCTACCGGTAATGCAGGGAAAGTAGCGTGTCGGCGTGGAGAACAGCCGAATCGTTATCGATGGGACATCCCTCACATGTGCGCAGGTGGCGCGCGCCGCCCGGGAGGATGTGGCGGTCGCCGTGGCCCCGGCCGGGGTCGAGCGGGCGCGCGCCGCGTGGCGACTCGTCCGTGAGATCACCGAAGCGCGGCCGGTGTACGGGCGGACGACGGGGGTCGGCGCCAACCGCGTCGTGGACGTCGAGTGGGAGGACGCCGACGCCCACGGGCTGCGGCTGCTGCGCAGCCACGCCGCCGGAGCGGGTCCGCTGGTCGCGCCGGAGATCGTCCGGGCGATGCTGGCGGTCCGGCTGAACCAGATCGCGGCGGGCGGCTCGGGCGTGGACCCGGGCGCGCTCCAGGCGCTGGCGGACGTGCTCAACCTCGGCCTGCTCCCCCCGGTGCCGGTGTACGGGGCGATCGGCACGGGCGACCTGACCGCGCTGGCCTCGACCGCGCTGTGCCTCCTCGGCGAGCGGCCGTGGCTGCCCGGCCCGGACGGCGGCCAGGAGCGCGGCCCCGGCTACCGGCTCCGCTCCGCCGACGCGCTGGCGTTCATCAGCTCCAACGCGGCCACGCTCGGCGAGTCGGCGCTCGCGGTCGCCGACCTGCGGGTGGCGCTGCGCGCGTCGACCGTCGTGGCGGCGCTGTCGCATCTGGCCGTCCGCGCCTCCGAGGAGCCCTACGCGGAGGCGGTGCAGGACGCGTGCCCCCATCCGGGCCAGCAGCAGGCCGCGGCGGCGATGCGCGTACTGCTCGCCTTCGACCGGCCGGCGCCGATGCGCATCCAGGACCCCTACGGCTACCGGGCGTTCCCGCAGGTGCACGGCCCCGCGCTGGAGGCGGCCGGCTACGCCGAGGAGGTCGTCACGCGGGAGATCAACGCCGCCGCCGAGAACCCGCTGGTGGACGTCCCCGGCCGGGCGGTCTGGCACAACGGCAACTTCCACACCGCCTACGTCGGGCTCGCCCTGGACGCGGCCCGCGCCGCCCTCTTCCAGACGATGGCGCTGGCCGCCGCGCGCCTCGGCACGCTCGCCGAGCCCTCGTTCACCGGCCTCTACCCGTTCCAGGGCGCCACGGAGGCCTCGTCCGGGATCATGATTCTGGAGTACGTGGCGCACTCGTGCCTCGCGGACGTGCGGCGCCTCGCGACCCCCGCGGCGCTCGGCAGCGCGGTGCTGTCACGCGGCGTCGAGGAGCACGCGGGCTTCTCGACGCAGTCGGCGCGCGCCACGACCGACGCGGTCGCCGCCTACCGGCTCGGCCTCGGCTGCGAACTGGTGGCCGCCGTCCGCGCGCTGCGGATGCAGGGGCGGGCGCCGTCCGGCGGCCCGCTGCGCTCGGCGTACGACATGGCGGACGCCGTCCTCGACCCGCGGGTCGAGGACCGCCCGCTCGACACCGACATCGCCGCCGCCGCGGACCTCCTACCGCACCTGTCCCCCCTCCACCCCTGACCTCAGAGAACGGTGCTCTCAGCCCGCCGGTGAACGCGGCTGCCGGCGGCCCGGTCCGTATGAGACCTCGGCACACCGGCGGCCCGGCACACCGGTGGCTCAGCCGTCCGCCGGCGGTTCGCCGGTGGAGGCGCGGACGCGCAGGGACGGCTCGCGGACGACGCGGCGCTTGCGGGGCTTGCCGTCGATGACGTCCACGACGAGGCGGACGGCGGAGTGGACGATGCCGTCGATGTCCCACTCGACGCTGGTGAGCGGCGGGGTGAGCAGCGCCGACATCGGGTGGTTGTCGTAGCCGCAGACCGCGACGTCACCGGGAACGTCCAGGCCCAGCTCGCGGGTGGCGGCGTAGACGCCGTAGGCGATGGAGTCGGCGAAGCAGAAGACGGCCGAGGGGCGGTCGGGGCCGCCGAGCACCCGCAGCGCGACCTCGGTGGACTCGGGGAGGGACTGCGGCACGACCACCACGTCGACGCTCAGGCCGAGCCGCTCGGCCTCGGCGTTGACGTACACGTCGGCGGGGCGGTCGGGGGTGCTGGCGAGGGTGGGGGTGAACACGGTGAGGCGCTGGTGCCCGAGCGCCCGCAGGTGCTCCAGCGCGAGCGTGACGCCCCGCCGGTTGTCGAACACGACCTCGCCCTGCGCCTGCCCGCCGTGCAGGACGTCGCCGATGGACACGACGGGGACCGAGGCCGCGAGCTCCGACCACAGCGCGGCGGACGGGTCGAGCGGCTGGACGATCAGGCCGTCCACCCGCTGGTCGCGCAGCCGCCGCGCGAGGGCCAGCTCGCGCTCGGGGTCGCCCCCGGCGTCCACGATCAGGGCGTAGCGGCCGCGGGCGAGCAGCGCCCGGCCGATGCCCACGGCGAGGGACTGCTGCCAGTAGTCCTCCAGCGAGCCGCACAGCAGGCCGACCTGGTCGGTGCGGCCGCTGGCCAGCGCCCGCGCGATCGGGTGCGCCTCGTAGCCCAGCTCCCGCGCCGCGGCGCGGACCCGCTCCTGCGTCTCCTCCGAGGTCTGGATGCCGCGCAGCGCGTACGACACGGCCGCGGGCGACAGCCCCGTCGCCTGCGCCACTTCGCGGATGGTCGCGCGCTTGCGCTTCTCCGACATCCCTCCAACCCTAGAGGCCGCCACCGACAGCGCGCCGCATCCGGGCTTGACGGCGTCATCACTGAAGCGGTTCACTGAAACGGTTAACTGATGCGGTTCAGAAGCTCTGGCCTGGCGATTCCCGGCGGGTTACGGGCTTAGCGGACCGTGCCCGGCGACGGTTTCAGAGAGGAGCGAACCCCGTGTCTTCCGAGGTCCTGCCCCGTCCCAGCGGCCTGGAGCGCCTGCCCGGCCGTCCCCTCGACAAGCGGGAGCTGCGGGAGCTGGTCGACGACCTGGCCGAGCGGCCCGGTCTGTGGCGGCAGCACGTCGCGTTCCCGGAGGGGCGCCGCCACTACGTCTCCCTCCACCGGGACGAGCACGTCGACGTCTGGCTGCTGTGCTGGACGCCCGAGAACGACACCGGCTGGCACGACCACGACGTCTCCTCGGGGGCCGTCCGCGTCGTCGCCGGAGCCATCGAGGAGAACAACCCGCGCATCGGCGGCGAACCCCTGCGGACCGTCGTGCGGGAGGGCGCGTCCTTCTGCTTCGGTCCCGAGCACATCCACCGGCTCACGGGAGTGGAGGACGCCAGCGTCTCGATCCACGCCTACTCGCCGCCGCTGTGGCGGCTCGGCCAGTACTCCATCGACGAGACGGGGCTGATGCGTCGTCTGCCGGTCAGCTACACCGAGGAACTTCAGGAACCGGGGCCCGGGTCACCGGACGAGCCGGCCTGAGGCGCTCTCTGCCTGAGGTGCTCTGGCGGGCCCGACCGGGGGCGACGGGCCCGCCAGAGGCGGCGCGTCCGGCGTAGCCCGCTCCCAACAACCGAACGCTCATACTCACTCAGCGCGCGTCGTTCCGGATGTGTCACACCTTCGGCGAAAAAATCGGTCAGTCAGCGCGCGGTCGGTCAGCGCGCAGACGGTGACGACGACGGCGAAGCAGGAGACGGCGCCCCTGAGCAGCCCCGCCTCGTAGTAGGTGTCGGTGACCAGGCGGACGGCGGCGTACCCGGCCGCGGCTCCTGCGAGAAGCGCCACCGCCGCCTGGACGGCCCAGAGAGCGATGCGGGTCGCCTCTGCGCCGGCGAGCGTGCTCCGCAGTGCGTACACGGCGGCCGCGGCGCAGACCAGCAGGCCGGCCGACCCGGCCAGGAGCGGGGTGCCGAAGTTCACCCCGTAGCGGACGGCGAGCGCCGGGACGAAGAAGAGAAGCAGTCCCCAGCGCAACCCGTTGAAGACCGACGCCAGGGCGTCCCCCGTCTCGCCCGGTCGTCTCAGACGGGACGACGCCCAGCGCGCACCCGCCAGGACGCACACGGCGACGACCATCCCGGGCAGGCGTCCACCCAGATGACCGAGGTTGTACAGAAGAGCGGTGTCATAGACGGCCAACACGACTTGCCCCAACGCCCAGGCAGACGCGGCGAAGAGAAGCATCTGTGCGAATGACTGCTCGTCTGGGGCGGCTTCCTCTTGCCCTGCCAGCCAGCGGAGCAGCAGCGGCGTCACCACAGCCGAGCAGGCCCGAATCACGATGTCGTCCATCGTGTAGGGGTTGCGCAGATCCCACTCGACCAGGCAGAAGACGAACGTGTAGGACAGCGACGCGGCCCACACCAGCCACGATCGCGCCAGGCGCCGGTAGAGGCCGCGGTCCAGCCATCGCAGCACCGTCATGTACGCCAGCAGCGCGAAGGGCAGTTCCAGGAACGCCTGGACACGCAGGAGGGACGGCGCCAGCAGTTCCGGCATCGGGAAGTGTTCCGCGAGACCGCGCATGGCCGCGCCGTCCTCAAGCGCGAAATACCCCTCGGGGAGGTACTTCGCGATGAAGGATGCGTCCCCGCCGTGGACGCGCAGCATGTACACGGTGAAGAGCACTTGGTTCAGGTAGACGAGCCCGATGACGAGGCAGAGGAACGCCTCTGGACGAGCCCAGCGTCGCGTGGAACCGGGCAGAGGGTCAGGTGCGTGCCGCATCCACCGGGGCGCGGTCGCGAGGCTCACCGCCGCCGAGGTCAGTACCGCCGCGTCCACGCCAATCGCCACGAGCGACAAACGTAGAGGTTTCCTCGGAAGGCCGCATGGGTGCCAACGACGCCGTGAGCCGGGCCCGCATCCACTTCGCGCCCGGACGTTCCACAAGCCGGTGCACCGCGTAGGCGGCGAGCAGCGAGGTCCCGACCACCACCGCCAGCGCCGTCCATCGGTTGAGGCCCGGATACACCGCGTCCAGCAGAGGGAGCGCGAGCTGGGAGTGGACAAGGTAGAGCGGGTACGTGAGCGCCCCGAGGACGGTCAGGCCGCGCCAGCGCAGCCGGCTCAGCCGCCCGGTCGCGACGAGGATCATCACCGCGAAGATGCCCGTGATGACGGCGCTGACCACGGTCTCGTCCGCGCCCCTGAAGACGTGCTCCGCGCGCCAGGAGCCCCAGCGCAGCGCCACCAGGTAGGACGCGGCCACGTACCCCCAGAGCAGCAGCGTCGGCCCGAACCGGTGGATCATGTACAGCGCCATGCCCGCGATGAAGTAGCAGCTCCAGGTCGGGACCAGCATCACCTGGAGCAGCTTGTTGTCGGCCTCGTCGGCGAAGACCCCGCCGAGCAGCCAGGCCGCCATGAAGACCAGGCAGGACCGGTAGGTGATCCCGATCCCCGCGAGGACTGCGGCGAGCACGTAGAAGTGCAGCTCGACCCAGAGCGTCCAGTAGACGGCGTCCACGTTCCGCAGTCCGAGCCCGCCCTGCAGCATCGTCAGGTTCGGGACGACCAGGCCGGGGACGCCGTGCCCCATCCGGAAGACCGCGTAGACGGCGGCGCCCAGCAGCACGCTCACCCAGTACGCGGGCATCAGCCGGACGAGCCGGGAGATGCCGAACTCCCCGGGGCCGCGTCCCCACGCGCTCATCAGGATCACGAACCCGCTGATGACGAAGAACAGGTCGACGCCGAGGTACCCGAACCGGGTGACCGGGGCGATCTCGGGGAAGACCTCCTGCGACGGCGAGGGCCACGCCCCCGCGCCCCCGAATCCCGTGAAGTGGTAGAGCACCACCGCCAGCGCGGCCGTGAAGCGCAGCAGGTCGAGTTCGCGCAGCCGTTCCCGTCGAGTCACCGCGGAACCCTCCCGTCGCCAGGTTGCCCGGTCCGATCCGCGGGGTGAACGGCGGATGGAAGGAAGGACACGATCGGCTGCGGGGCGGTGACGGCATGGTGACGCCATGGTCGCGGAGTGCCCGCGGCAGAGGCGCGAGGTCAGTAAGATGCGGAGGCGTCCCCCTGATTCATTGGTGGTACTCCATGACATCTCGCCGCGCCCGACGCGGCGCGGCGACTCGGATGCTGTGCCTCGGCCTGGCGGCAGTCCTGTCGCTCGCCGGCTGCTCGATGGTCGCGGGCTGCTCCCTGCTCGCGGGTTCGGTGCACAAGCCGGCCGCGGCGGACGGCCCGGACGACCGGGCGCGCAAGACCCCGCCCGTGGTGATGTTCCTCGGCGACAGCTACACGGTCGGCGACCGCGGCGTCGAGCCCGAGTCGACGTACGCCTCCGCGACCGCGCGGCTGCTCGGCTGGCAGGTCGTCGTCGGCGGGCGGTCCGGCACCGGGTACGTCGCGACGGGCCGCGGCCCGCGCGCCTTCCTCGGCCTGTTCGAGAGCCAGCTCGGCTGGCGCCCGGCGCCCGACATGCTGGTGGTGTCCGGCGGCCACAACGACTGGCGGACCCCCGCGCCGCAGGTCGCGGCGGCGGCGCACGTCCTGCTCCAGCGCGCCCGGCAGCGCTGGCCCGGCACCCGCCTGGTGATCCTGGGCCCGCTCTGGGGGACGGGGACGCCGCTGCCCGGCGCGGTCGCCGTCCGGGACGCGCTGAAGAACCTCGCCGGGCAGCTCGGCATCCCGTTCGTCGACCCGATCGGCGAGCAGTGGATCACCGGCGACCTGCTGACCGGCCAGGGCAACGCGCCCCGCCTCATCAAGAGGGACCGCACCCATCCGACGCCGGCGGGCCACCTCTACGTGGCGACCCGCCTGGCGGCGGACCTGAAGCGGCTGGGCCTCGATCACCCCGTCCGCAAGGGCTGAGCCCGGCCCGTCCGGGCCGGGGCCCGGACGGGAGGGCGTCAGCTGGACGCGGGGCGCGCGAGGGTGAGGGAGAAGTCGCCCGCCTCGTCCGTCCAGAACTCGGCGAGCTCCATCCCGGCGGCGCCCAGCTCCGCCTCCAGCCGCTCGCGCCGGAACTTGGCGGAGATCTCGGTGCGCATCTCCTCCCCGTCCTCGAACGACACCTCCAGGTCGAGGCCGCCGACGCGGACGTCCTGGGCGCGCAGCGACCGCAGCCGCATCTCGATCCACTCCCCGGCCCGGTTCCAGACCGCGACGTGCTCGAAAGCCTCCGGGGCGAAGTCGGCGTCCAGTTCCCGGTTGATGACCGACAGGACGTTGCGGTTGAACTCGGCGGTGACGCC
Source organism: Spirillospora sp. NPDC049024 (assembly GCF_040649235.1). Taxonomy (NCBI): domain Bacteria; kingdom Bacillati; phylum Actinomycetota; class Actinomycetes; order Streptosporangiales; family Thermomonosporaceae; genus Spirillospora; species Spirillospora sp. NPDC049024. Next base: position 77,279 of record NZ_JBEZFD010000026.1, on the reverse strand, counting down.
CGCCGCGTCGTCGTAGGCGCGCACGAGCCGCCCCTCGTCCTTGACGAGGTCGGCGCCGAGCAGCAGGAAGTCGCCGTCGTCCATGGTGGCGCGCAGGCCGCCGAGGAACCCGATGCGCTCGGCGGGCGGCATGTTGCCGATCGTCCCGCCGAGGAAGGCGACGAGGCGCCGCCCGCCTCCGGGCAGCAGGTGCAGGTGCTGCTCGTAGTCGGCGACGACCGCCCGGACGGCGAGGCCGGGATGGTCGGCGGCGATTCCGGCCGCTGCCTGCTCCAGGAAGTCACCGCTCACGTCCACCGGCACGTAGGTGCGCAGCGTGCCGGCCAGGGCGTTCAGCAGCAGCCGGGTCTTCTCCCCCGAGCCGGCGCCGAGCTCCAGCAGCGTCCCGGCGCCGGTGGCGGCGGCGACGTCGGACGCCCGGGCGGCGAGGATCTCCCGCTCCCGCCGGGTCGGGTAGTACTCCTCCAGCTTCGTGATCTCCTCGAAGAGCGCGCTGCCGCGCTCGTCGTAGAACCACTTGGGCGGAAGGGTCTTGGGCGTGCCGGAGAGCCCGGCCCGGACGTCCTGGCGGAGCGTCTTGGCGAGATCGTCGGCGGTCAGGAACCGGTCCACGTGGTTCTCCTTCAGAGTCGGGTGATGCGGACGCCGGTGTCGAGATCGGCGGTGACGAGCGAGTGGTCGGGAACGCGGCGCCACGCGGCGTCGCCGTCGAGCGGCTCGGAGGCGATCCGGACCGCGTCCCCGCCCTCGCGGACGAACAGCGAGTCGCCCCAGGTCGTGGCGGCCAGCGACGTCCCGTCCGAGGCGAGCAGGTTGTAGCGGCCGGAGGCCAGCGCGGTGATCGCGGTGACGACCGCGGCGAGGCCCTCGCCGAGCGGCGCGCCCTCCCGCCAGTTCCGGACGGCGAGGGCGAACAGCGGCGCGGAGTCGACCGGGGCGCGGGCGTCGGGGACCTCGGCGATGTCCCCGGCCAGCTCCCGGAGCTTGGACTCGACGCCGCCGTAGCCCTCGATCTTCCCGTTGTGGCTGAACAGCCACGGCCCGGCGCGGAACGGCTGGGCGCACGACTCGTCCACGGGGAACCCGACGGTCGCCGACCGCAGCGCCGCGACCGCGCACGACGCGCGGACGGCCCCGGCGACCTCGCGGAACGACTGGTCGGTCCAGATGGGCTGGGCGCGGCGGAACCGGACGGCCCCGCCGTCCTGGTACCAGCCGACGCCGTACCCGTCGGCGTTGAGGACGGCGCCGTTCGTCATGCGCGGCGCGTACGACTGGACCTCAAGGGAGTGCTCCCCCTCGTAGATGAGGGAGTGCAGCGTGCGCTCGGGGCCCAGGTAGCCGAGATGGCGGCACATTCAGCGCGCCTCCCCTGCCGACGGGGCCGCCGAGCGGGCGCACCGGAACCCGGAGAAGATCTGCCGCCGGATGGGGTAGTCCCAGTTGCGGAACGATCCGCGTATGGCGAGCGGGTGCGTCGCCCAGGACCCGCCCCTCAGCACCTTGTAGTCGGGTCCGAAGAAGACCTCCGAGTACTCCTTGTAGGGGAACGAGCGGAAGCCGGGGTAGCCGTGGAAGTCCGACGACGTCCACTCCCACACGTCTCCTAGGAGGCGCCTCACCCCGTACGCCGACGCACCGGCCGCGTAGGAGCCGGTCTCGGACGGGCGGAGCGCGCGCTGCCCGAGGTTGGCGCGTCCCTCCTCGTAGACGTCGCCCCACGGATAGCGGCGGGACCGTCCTGCGGCGGGGTCCCAGCGCGCGGCCTTCTCCCACTCGGCCTCGGTCGGCAGCCGCTTCCCCGCCCACCGCGCGTAGGCGTCGGCCTCGTACCAGCACACGTGCTGGACGGGTTCGCCGGGCGGGACGGGTTCGGTCCTTCCGAACCGGCGCCGCATCCACTGCCCGCCCTCCCGCTCCCAGAAGGCGGGGGCGCGCTTGCCGCTGCTGTTGCGCCACTCCCATCCCGCCGGGTCCCACCAGCGCGGGTCGTCGTATCCGCCGGCCTCGATGAAGGCGATGTAGGCCGCGTTGGTGACCGGCTCCACGTCGATGTAGTACGCGGGCAGGTCGACGAGGTGGGCGGGGCGTTCGTTGTCGTAAGCCCACGGTTCGTCCGACGTGCCCATCTGGAACGGGCCCGCCTCGATGAGCACCTCGTCTGCGCTCGGCGCCCCTCCGGCGGCGGGGACCTGGAGTGGCTCCGCCTTGGGGTCGAGCAGGGCCGGTGCTCCGCGGCGCAGTTGGTGAGTGGCCAGCATGGTCTCGTCGTGCATGTGCTCGTGCTGGACGACCATCCCGTACACGAACCCGCCCGACGTCAGCGGGTCCGGGGTGTCGAAGCGCACCGACGACAGCGAGTCCAGCACCTTGGAGCGGACCGTGCCGATGTAGGACCGCGCCTCCTCCGGCCTCAGGAGCGGCAGCGTCGGCCGCTCCGCCCGCGGATGCTCGAACGCGTCGTACAGGTCGTCGATCTCGGGGCGCATCGCCTCCTGCCCGGCGGCCGCGCGCAGCAGCCACAGCTCCTCGTAGTTGCCGACGTGCGCGAGGTCCCACACGAGCGGCGACATCAGCGGCGACACCTGCGCGGTGAGCTCGTCCTCGGCGAGGATTTCGGTGGTGAGCCCGAAGCTGCGGTCGCGCACCGCGCCGAGCTCGGCTGCGATCAGTTCTTTCAGGGCGGCCTCGTCGGCGGACGGGCCAGGGACGCTCATGTCGGATCCTCCATCGGACGTGTCTGGGAGCCGGCGGCGGGACGCTCGACGGCGGGACCGGCGGCGGACCGGTCGCCGACAGGCCGGTCGTCGGTGAGGCGGCGGTTGGCGGTGGGACTGTCATGGTCGGGCCGGTCGGCGGCGGGACCGTCGTCGGCGGGACCGTCGTCGGCGGGGCAGCGGCCTTGCAGGACGTACCGGTCGGCGTACTCCTCGACCAGCGGCACGAGCCCGGACGCGCCGAGCCGCGGGAGCGCGTCCAGCGCCGCCGCGAAGCACGCCCGCGCGGCCCTGGCCAGGGCCGGGTCCGCCAGGCCGTGGCAGGCCGCCGACGCCCACCGGTCCGCCACCGGCTCGGCCGCGGCCTCGGCGGCGCGCGAGGCGGCCGGGTCGTCCAGCAGGGCGGTGGCGACGGCGACGGGCACCGGCCAGTACGGGCCGGGCAGCGCGTCGATCATGCGCAGTTCCAGCCAGCCGCGCGGCCGCACCGGCGGGAACAGCGTGGACAGGTGGTAGGCGAGGTCCTCTTCGCCCGGCTCCCCCTTGTCCAGCCACTCCCGGAAGGACATCCCGGGCGCCGACACCCATCTGCCGTCCGGGGTGTGGACGAGCATGACCTGGGCGTCGAGCGCGTAGCGCGTCCACGCCTCGGCGGGGTCGCCGTCCGCCCCGTCCCGCAGCACGGGCAGCGTGCGGCACGGGTCGAGCTCGGTCCAGATGGCCTGGCGGGACGAGCGCATCCCGGTAGGGCGGCCCGCCCGCAGCGGCGAGTTGGCGAACGCCGCGACCAGCACCGGTCCGAGCGCGTGCACGAGCCGCCAGCGGCGGGACGCGTCCGGGTCGTCGGCGCCGATGTCCAGGTTCACCTGGACGGACGCGGTCGAGCACATCATCGCCATGCCCGCGTCGCGGAAGCCGCCCGCACGGAAGTAGTCCCGCATGCACGCGTAGCGCGGATGGTCGGCCTGGAAGCGGGGCCTGCGGACCGGGTCGACGCCGTGCCCGACGAGCGCGAGCCCGTCCGGCGCGATCGCATCCTGCACGTGCGCGATGTCGCGGCCGAGCGCGGCGGTCAGGTCGTCCAGCGCCTGGAACGGGGCGGAGCTGAGTTCGAGCTGCCCGCCCGGCTCGTAGGTCACCTTGCTCCCGCCGGTCGGCGGTCCGGCCCCGTCCACGAGCGCGCGCACCCGCTCGGCGGGCACGTGCGCGGCCGGGTCGGCGGCGTCGACGACGATCCACTCGGTCTCCGCGCCGACCGTCCCGGGCGGGCCCGTCTTGAAGCAGACGCCGCGAATGTGCTGGTAGACGTCGTCCACTGTGAGCCGGGTCACCTTTGACTCCTCACGTAGTTCGATAACGAGTTCGAATCCTTCCCTGCTGAACCGGATCAGGAATCAGCGCTTTTTCAGGAACTTTCTTAAATCTCCGTGAACGTCACTGTCCGCAGCCCTCACTGCTACCTTCTGTGCTATTCGACGTAACGTCCGATCTCCGGCTTCTCATGGGTTGACCGGAAGCGCTAGAGTCCCCCTGGCCAGCGATATGCACGTTTTGTCGGAAGTGAAACCGGACGGAGACGGGGGCTCACATGGGCGGAGACCTGGGCTCGCTCTATGACGCGCACGCCGACCGCCTGTACGCCTACTGCTGGTCGCTCGTGGGCGACCAGCTCGCGGCGGCGGCCGTGGGCGACACGTTCAGCGCGGCCGTGCACCAGCCGCCGCGCGGCGACAGCGTCCTCTGGCTCTACTCGCTCTCCCGCACGGCGTGCGCCGAGCGCGGGGCCTTCACCGGCGAGGTGGGCGCCGCCGGCGGCCGCGGTCCGCTGTTCGCCGACCCCGACCCGCTGCTGCGCGCCGCCGCGGGCCTGCGCTCCGACCACCGCGAGGTGCTGCTGCTGTGGGCGGGCGAGTGGCTCGAACCGCACGACATCGCCCGTGTCCTCGGCATCGCGCCGGACACCGTGATGCAGCTGCTCAACGCGGCGCGGACGCGGCTGGAGCGCGCCGTCCTCGACATCCTCATGCGCGGGACCGCAGAGCCGCGGCTGGACCTCATCTCCGCGTTCGAGAAGGGGCGGCTGCCGCGGCTGCTCGCCCGGCGGGCGCCCGCGCACGCGCCCGGCTGGCTGCGCGAGCAGGTCCTGGCCGCCTGCGAGGAGGAGGCCACCCGGCCGCTGCCCAGCGTCATCGCGCCGAGCCCGCTCGTCGTCATCGGCTCGGAGCGGGCGGACCGCCCGAAGCACGGGTCGCCCGGCGCGACCCCCAAGGGCCGCGTCTCCCGGGGCCTCGGCGCGGTCGCGGGCGTCGCGGCTTCGGCCGCCGCCGTCATCGGGCTGCTGGTGTCCTGGCCCACGGCCAAGGGCGGCAGCGCCGCCTCGCTCGTCCCGACGTCCAGCAGCGGGCAGACCCACCCGGCGTCCACGACGAGCGGCGGCGTCCCGCAGGACCCGACGCCCGGCCTGTCCGGCACCCGGCGTGCGGACGGCGGCTCGGGGAACCCGGTGACGAGCGCGTACGGCTCGCCGCCGCAGCAGGCGGGCGGCACCCAGGGCGGCGCGCCGGGCGGCGGCGCGGCGCCGGCTCCGCCCGCGACCTCTCCGTCGAAGGAGCCCGCGCGCGAGAGGCCGCCGGCGTCCGGCACCCCCTCGAAGCCGGAGAAGCCGTCCACGCCTCCGGACGACGCGACGCCGACCACTCCCCCGGACTCGCCGTCCGACCCGACGACCCCGCCGGACGACGGCTCCACCGACCCGACGACGCCGCCGACCGGCACCCCGTCGGACCCGCCGTCGGACCCGGGCACCCCGAGCCCGAACCCCACCTCCAACCCGGCTCCGCAGCCGAGCGGAGACTGACGGGCGTCAGGCCTGCGCGGCGTCGGCGACCGGGGAAGCGGGCGCCGGGGCCGCGGCGGGCTTGCGGCGGCGTTCCAGGACGAGGAGCAGCCGACCGGCGAGTGCGCCGGTGAGCATGGCCACGACGTGGCCGACGGCGGCGACCTCCAGTGTGAGCAGGCCGTCCAGCAGCACGGGCGCGAGCGCGCACCAGCCGGCCAGCGCGAGCAGCCGGCGGACGCGCCCGTGCCCGTACAGGAAGGCCGCGACGAGCGCCGCGCAGAGCACGTAGGACGGTCCGACGTCGGGGATCGTGCGGACGGAGTCCGAGAGCAGGCCCGCCTCCAGCCGCACCAGCGCGATGCCCTGGCTGACGAGCGTGCCGAGCACGTGCGAGGCGGCGATGAGGGCGACGGCCCGCAGGTTCCCGAACCGCCGGGTGATGGGGAACAGCCCGATCGCCACCGCGACGAGCAGCACGCCCTGCGCCCCCTCGGCGACGAACGCCGAGGCGACCAGCGTCCCGACCGGGTTGACCTCGAGGTTGGCCAGGTTGGTGCTCGCCCAGGCGATCACCGCCTGCCGCGCGCCCGGCGGCAGGACCAGGGCCTGCACCGTCCACACGGCCGCGAACAGCCCGAGGAACGTCACAGGCATCGGATAGGACCTGAGGATCCGGCCGAGCCTCGCGAAACCCATCACACCGGCAGCCTAATCCGGGACCTACGCCGCCACGGCGCCTTCGACCGGAGAGGTGCCGCGCCGCACCAGGAGCGCGGCGAGGACCGCGGCGAGCGCGACGGCGCCCGCCACGGTCAGGGACGTCTGGAAGCCGTCCATGAACGCGAGGTGGCTCCCGGTCGTGATGGCGTCGGCCGCCTCCTTCGTCGTGCCGGGCGGCACGGGCGCCACGCCCTGCGACACGAGCCCGCCCTGCCCTTCGAGCTGGCGCGCCGCCGCGCCGGGAAGGCCCGCGTCGGTGAGCCGCCCGAACAGCACGTCCCCGACCCTGGTCGAGAGCAGCACGCCCAGCACCGACGTGCCGAGGACGCCGCCGACCTGCGCGGCGGTCTGCTGGAGCCCGCCCGCCACGCCCGCGAGGTGGGCGGGCGCGTTGCCGACGATGGCCTCGGTCCCGGCCACGATGACCATCCCGAACGCCAGGCCGACCAGCACGAACCACGGCCACAGCTGCACGTACGGGGCGTCCACCCCGATGCGCGACAGGCCGAACATCGCGGTCGCGGTGAACGCCATCCCGAGGACGAGCGGCACCCGCGGCCCGAACCGGCTGGTCAGCGCGCCCGCCACCGGGGAGGCCACGATGAACACGCCGGTCATCGGCAGCATCCGCACGCCCGCGTCCACCGGGCTCATCCCGTGCACCTGCTGCAGGTACAGGGTGATGAAGAAGATCGTCCCGAACATCCCGAAGAAGCCGAGGACGATGAGGCCGGTGGCCGCCGACAGCGACACCGACCGGAACAGCCCGAGCGGCAGCAGCGGGCGCTCGACCCGCAGCTCGTTCCAGACGAACGCGGCGAACAGCACGACGGACGCGGCGAACGACACGAGCGGCACCGCGTCGCCGAACCCGTTCTCACCGGCCTTGATGAGCCCCCAGACCAGGGCGAACAGCGCACCGCTGAGCAGCGCGACGCCCGGCAGGTCGAACGAGCCGGCGGCCTCCTCGTCCCGCGACTCGCGGATCACCCACATGCCGACGAGCAGCGCGACCAGCCCGAGCGGGGCGTTCAGGAAGAACACCGACTCCCAGTTGACGTTCTCCACCAGCAGGCCCGCGACGATCGGGCCGCCCGCGATGGAGATGCCGACCGTGGACCCCCAGATGCCGATCGCGGCGTTGAGCCGTTCGGCCGGGAACGTGTTGCGCAGGATGGCGAGGCTCGCGGGCTGCAGGAGCGCTCCCGCGAAGCCCTGCACGACCCGCCAGAAGATCACCATGCCGAGCCCGCCCGAGAGCCCGATCAGCAGCGACGACACGGCGAACCCGACGACGCCCGCCAGGAACGTGCGCTTGCGGCCGAACCGGTCGGCGATCTTCCCGGCGGGGATCAGCGTGACGGCGAGCGCCAGCAGGTAGGCGTTGGTGACCCACTGCAGGCCGGACAGGCTCGCGCCGAGGTCCTTGGCGATCGCGGGGTTGGCGATGGACACGACGGTCGCGTCCAGCCCGACCATCATCACGCCCAGCGCGACCGCGACGAGGGTGAGCCAGGGATGGCCGTGGCCCGCTCTCGCGGGTCGGCCGCGCGCCTGGTCGCGCGGGGTCATGGGGACGGCGCCCGGTTCGAGGATCTCGGCGCCTTGGGATTGAGTCATCATCGACCTCCGGCTTGGCAGGGTTCTCAAATTGTCATGGCATGACACTTGTCGTCAACTGCCCTTGGTCTCGACGCGACATGTTTCACATCACGACAGCCAACGGTCGACGGGGGATCGCCGGGCGATTACAATGCGCGCATGACCGCGACCGCCCCCGAGACCGGCACACCCGGCCCCGGTTCCCAGCCCCCGGGCAGGCGCGAACGCAAGAAGCAGCGCACCCGAGAGGCGCTCGTCGACGCGGCGTTCGCCCTGTTCGCCGAGAAGGGGTTCGACGCCACCACCGTCGAGGAGATCGCCGACGCCGTCGACGTCTCTTCCCGCACGTTCTTCCGCTACTTCGCCTCGAAGGAGGACGTCGCCCTCACCTTCCAGGAGGAGCAGACCCGCGCCGTCCTGGCCGCGCTCGGCGAGCGCCCGCCGGACGAGCCGATCATGACCGCGCTGCGGCACACCGTGGTGGAGATCGCGCGCGCCTGCGAGGCCGGCGAGCTCGGGTTCGAGCCGGGCCGCTTCGAGTGCATGCTGACGATGATGAGCGACAGCCCGACGCTCATGGCCGGCAGCCTGGAGCACGCGCAGCGCAAACAGGCGCTGCTCACCGAGGTCATCGCCGAGCGGATGGGCCTCGATCCCGCCACGGACCTGCGCCCGCACGTCGTCGCCGCCGCCACCACCTGCGCCTTCCAGGCCTCCGCCGACGCCGTCAGCCGCCTCGGCGGGACGTTCACCACGCTGTCGGAGACCGTCGACCAGGCCTTCGCCATCCTCGAAGGCGGCCTGAACGACCCGGTCCCGCCCGCCGACCGAACCGCCCCGTCCGACGACTGACCCGCTCGCCCCGGCGACGGAACCGCTCCGGACGGCGTCTGCCCGTCCGGGCCGGGCGGCGCTGCCCCGTGCCCGGCGGCGTCTGGTCCTCCCGCCCGGCGGCCGACCTCCGCGGATGGCGTCTGGTCCCTCCTGCGCCGTGGGATCCCCTTGCCGACCTGCGAGGACGCGGTCGCGCCGGGTGTGCGGGGCGGTGCCGGGGGTACTTCCGTGCGAACCGGGGGACGGCCCGTCCCCGCACGGAGGAGGAGGGCGACATGGAGGGCGACAGGGCTCCGAAGGACCCGCTCCGCCCCGGGCGCGGCGGCCGCGACCTGGAGGTCAACCCCATCTTCAGCCGGGAGCCGATGACGATCCCGCGGTACCGGCTGCCCGCGCGGGAGATGGAGCCGTCCACCGCCTACCAGGTGGTCCACGACGAGCTGATGCTGGACGGCAACGCCCGCCTGAACCTGGCGACGTTCGTGTCCACGTGGGCCGAGCCGCAGGCGCGGGTGCTGATGGCCGAGTGCGCCGAGAAGAACATGATCGACAAGGACGAGTACCCGCGCACCGCGGAGCTGGAGATGCGGTGCGTGCGGATGCTCGCCCAGCTCTGGCGCGCGGAGCACCCGCACAAGGCGGTGGGCTGCTCCACCACCGGGTCGAGCGAGGCCGCGATGCTCGGCGGGCTCGCGCTCAAGCGCCGCTGGCAGCGGCGGCGGCGGGCCGCGGGCGAGCCGGCCGACCAGCCGAACCTCGTCATGGGCGTCAACGTGCAGATCTGCTGGGAGAAGTTCGCGAACTACTTCGAGGTCGAGCCCCGTTACGTGCCGATGGAGGGCGACCGCTACCACCTCGGCGCGGCCGAGGCCGTGGAGCTGTGCGACGAGAACACGATCGGCGTCGTCGCCGTCCTCGGGTCGACGTTCGACGGGAGCTACGAGCCCGTCGCCGGCATCGCGTCGGCGCTCGACGACCTCCACGCGCGCGGCGGGCCGGACGTCCCGATCCACGTGGACGGCGCGTCCGGCGCGATGATCGCGCCGTTCCTCGACCCGGACCTGCTCTGGGACTTCCGGCTGCCCCGGGTCGCCTCCATCAACACCTCCGGCCACAAGTACGGGCTGGTCATGCCCGGCGTGGGCTGGGCGCTGTGGCGGGACGAGGAGGCCCTGCCGGACGACCTCGTCTTCCACGTCAACTACCTCGGCGGCGACATGCCGACGTTCGCGCTGAACTTCTCGCGTCCCGGCGCGCAGGTCGTCGCCCAGTACTACAACTTCCTGCGGCTCGGCTTCGACGGGTACCGCCGCGTCCAGCAGACGTGCCGGGACGTCGCCACCCGGCTGGCCACCGAGATCGACGGAACCTACCCGTACTACGCGCTCACCGGCGGCGGCGACCTGCCGGTCTTCGCGTTCCGGGTCAGGGACGACTTCGACGGCTTCACCGTCTACGACGTCTCCGCCGCGCTGCGGGAGTCCGGCTGGCTCGTGCCCGCCTACAGCTTCCCCGAGAACCGCACCGACCTCGACGTCCTGCGCGTCGTGGTGCGCAACGGGTTCGGGCACGACCTCGCCGACCTGTTCCTGGAGGACCTCCGCCGCACCACGCTCCGGCTCCGCTCCCAGAGGCAGCCGCACCGCGACCCGCAGCAGGCCAGCGGCTTCGCGCACGGCGCCGAGCCCAAGAAGGTCCGGGCCAGGAAGGTCTGACGGACGGCCGGGTCAGGCCGCGGGCCGCCGTCAGACCCAGCTGACTCCCCGGCGCGGCATCAGCGGGGCGCCCGGGGCAGGCCGAGGCCGATCATCGCGATCAGCTCGCGCTGGATCTCGTTGACGCCGCCGCCGAAGGTCAGCACGAGCGCGCCCTTGGCGAGCCGGTCGACGGACGCCGTGAAGTCCGCCGTCTCCGGGTCGCCCGGGTCTCCGTAGCGGGCGAGGACGTCCCCCACGATCCGGCCGACCTCCATCATCCGCTCCGAGGAGTAGATCTTGGTGGCGGACGCGTCGCCCGCGCCGAGCCAGCCGAGGTCCTGGTTCGCCGCGACCTGCCAGTTGAGGAGCTCGTTGGCGCGCAGGTACGCGTAGACCTGCGCGACCGCGCGCCGCACGGCGGGCTCCTCGATCAGCGGGCGGCCGTCGCGTCCGGGGGTGGTGCGGGCCCAGCGCGCGAACCGGACGTGGACGTGCCCGATGTTCCCGGCCGGTCCGAGCGTGACCCGCTCGTGGTTCAGCTGGTTGACGATGAGGTCCCAGCCCTTGTTCTCCTCGCCGATCAGCATGTCGGCCGGGACGCGGACGTCCTGGAAGTACGTCGAGTTCGTGTGGTGCGCGCCGTCCATCGTGATGATCGGCGTCCAGGAGAAGCCGGGGTCCTTGCAGTCCACGATGAGCATCGAGATGCCCTTGTGCTTCTTGGCCTCCGGGTCGGTGCGGGCCGCGAGCCACACGTAGTCGGCGTGGTGGGCGCCGGAGGTGAAGATCTTCTGGCCGTTGACGACGTAGTGGTCGCCGTCCCGGACCGCGGTGGTGCGCAGCGCCGCGAGGTCGGTGCCGGCGCCCGGCTCGCTGTAGCCGATCGCGAAGTGGCACTCGCCCGCGAGGATGCGCGGGATGAAGTACTCCTTGTGCGCGTCCGACCCGTACTGCAGGATCGTCGGCGCCACCGAGTTCAGCGTGATCAGCGGGTAGGTGACCTCGGCGCGGGCGATCTCGGTGGCGAAGATCGTCTGCTCGACCGGCCCGTAGCCGCGGCCGCCGTACTCCTTCGGGAGCGCGACGCCGAGCATGCCGTCGCGGCCGAGGCGCCGGCAGTGCTCCAGGTAGGGCGGGCCGAACGGGTCGGCGCGGATCGCGGCCCGCTGCTCCGGCGTCAGGCAGTTCTCGAAGTACTCGCGCAGCTCGGCGCGCAGCCGCTTCTGCTCGTCGGTCAGGTCGATGAACATTCAGGCCTCCTGAGCGATGAGGGCGCCGAGCGCGTCGAGCCGGTCCTCGCCGCCGCCGAGCAGATGCCCGCAGTGCTTGCCCCAGGCGAAGTACCGGTGCAGCGGGTAGGTGATGTCCAGGCCGATGCCGCCGTGCAGGTGCTGGCAGGTGTAGAGCGCCTTCACCACCGGGTCGCACGCGTTGTAGGCCGCGATGGTGAGGACCTCCTCGGCGTCGTCCGCGCCCTGCGCGAGGCGCCACACGCCCGCCCACACGGCCACGTCCAGCGCCCGCTTGGCGATGTAGACGTCCGCGATCTGCATCGTGACCGCCTGGAACTGCGCGAGCGCCCGGCCGAACTGCTCGCGCGTCTTGGTGTACTCCTTGGTCAGCTCCAGCGCGCCGTCGATGACGCCGGACGCGACGGCGACCGCGCCCGCGACGGCCGAGCGGCGCAGGGTGTCCCAGGCGGCGCCGTCCGCCGTCCCGCCGAGCAGGGTGTCCGCGCCGACCCGGACCCCGTCCAGGGCGATCCGCGACAGCGGCTCGCTCGTCGCCGACGGCTGCTCGGTGATCGACACGGCGGCGGGCTCCACGAGGAACACCCCGATGCCGCCGCCCTCGACGCGGGCCGGGACCAGGATGCGGGACGCCTCCCGCGCGTACGGAACGAACGTCTTCACGCCGTCGAGCACGTAGCCGCCGCCGTCCTCCCGGGCCGTCGTGGCGACCTCCCCGACCGGGCCGACCTCGCGGTACGCGCCCGTCAGCACCGCCGCGCCCTCGGTGAGCGGGGCGAGCAGGGCGCGCTGCTCCGCCGTGCCGTGCACCCCGATCGGGACGGCCGCCAGCGCGAGCGAGGCGTACGCCGGGACGGGCGCCACGCGGGCGCCGACCTCCCGCAGGACGACCGCCAGCTCGACCTGCCCCAACCCGGCGCCGCCGGCCTCCTCGGGCAGGACGATGCCGAGCAGCCCCGCCTGCGCGAGCGCCTTCCACGTCACGTCGTCATAGGGCGCCCCGCTCTTCTCGAACGCCTCCAGACGCTCCTGCGCGGCCTCCCGCGCGAGCACGTCCGCCGCGAGGCCCTTGATCTCTTGCTGGGTCTCGTCGAGGTTGAAGTCCACTCATCCGCTCCCTTCCAGCAGGTGCAGCCGGCCGCGGCGCTCGAACTCGGCCCGCAGCGCCGCCGCGTCCGAAGCGGTCAGCGGGCGGTAGTCGAGGTCGCGGCCGGGCCGCCACCACACCGGGTCGTCGGTGCGCCAGGCGTCCCGGGCCAGCCGGCGCTTGAGGATCTTGTTGGACGCGGTCGCGGGCAGCTCCCGCGCCACCCGGACGTAGCGCGGGATCCATTTCGGGCTCAGGTCGGCGCGCCCGCGCACGTAGTCCGCGAACGCGCCGGGGTCGAAGGCGTCGGCGGCGACGGCGAGCATCACCTGGTCGCCGGACGCCGCGTCCGGTACCCCGTACACCGCCAGCTGCCGGACGCCGGGCAGCTCCGCCAGGACGCGCTCCACCTGGACGGCGCCGAAGTTCTCGCCGTCCACGCGGAGCCGGTCGCCGGTGCGCCCGGCGAAGAAGACGTAGCCGTCCGCGTCGGCGTAGGCGAGGTCGCCGCTCCAGAACATGCCGTCGCGGAGCCGGTCGGGGGCGTCCTCCTTGTAGTACCCGTCGAACAGGCCGAGGTCGCCGGTGTTGACCAGCTCCCCCACGGCCTCGTCGCCGTTCAGCAGGCGCCCGGCCTCGTCGAACACCCCGGGCGGGCACGTCCGCCCGGTCGCCGGGTCGAGGATCGCGACGCCTTCGCCCAGCTTCCCGAGTGCGCCCTGCGGGCCGAGCGGGTCGGGCGACAGCGCGATCGCGGTCTCCGTCGAGCCGTAGCCGTCGATCACGAAACAGCCGAAACGCTCACCGAAGGTCTTCTGCTCCACCGGCGCCGCCTCGTTCCCGAAGGCGAATTGCACCGGGTTGTCGGCGTCGTCGTCTTTGGCGGGCGTGGCCAGCACGTACGACAGGGCCTTGCCGACGTAGTGCAGGTAGGTGCAGCCGTGGGCGCGCACGTCCGGCAGGACGGCCGACGCGGAGAACCGGGCGCGCAGCACCAGTTCGGCGCCTGCGGCCAGCGCGGGCGCGTACGCCGCCATGACCGCGCCCGAGTGGAACAGCGGCATCGGGCAGTAGACGACCGAGTCCGGGGACAGCATGCGCTCGGCGAGCATCTCACCCGGCACGACCACCTTCCGGTGGGTGACGCGGACGGCGCGCGGGCGCCCCGACGTCCCGGAGGTGAAGATCAGCATGAGCAGGGTGCCGGGCCCGATCCCCGACGCGTCGGGCGGCGGGGAGCCCGCGAACGCCGCGACCAGTCCGGCGAGAGCGTCCACGTCCATGACGGGGAGCCCGAGCGCGGCGGCCTTCTCGGAGTACCGGGGCTGTGTGACGACGAGGTCGCAGTCGGCGCGCTCGGCGTCGCCCGCCAGTTCGGCGGCGCTCCGCGTCGGGTTCAGCGCCACCACCACCGCGCCGGACAGCGCCGCGCCGCCGAGGAGGAACACCACCTCGGGATGGTTGTCGAGGAGCACACCGACATGGACCGGACGTTCGGGACGCGCCTGGCCGCTCAGCCAGGCGGCGCGGGCCGCGCACTCCTCGACGACCTCCCGCCACGTCCAGGTACGGCCGTCGTCGGCGGAGCGCAGCCCGGGGCGGTCGTCGTCCGCCCGCGCCTCCAGCAGCGCCGCGACGCTCACCGGCCCACCTCCCTGGTCCGTCCCACGGCGAAAAAGTAGAACAGATTCTACTAAGTGTCCAGAGGGCCGATCTCCCTCGCCCGCAACCCGGTTCCCCTGGGTGTCATGGGCGACCGGCCGGGTATGGGCGGCCGAGACGAGATCGCGATGGGCCGATCAGATAACAGGTTCTCGCAAGAGCGGTACGCTTGGGGGGACCGTCGGGCGGCCGAGCCCGCACAGAAGGGAAGGCGACCGTGACCGCAGAGCCGACAGTGGCCGGGGACCAGACCCGGGGTCAGCCGGGCGGCCAGGGCGTGCGCTCCCGCAGCCAGCACCAGCGGCGCAAGCGTATCGTCCAGGCGGCCGCGGCGCTCGCCTCGCGCGGCGGCATCGAGGCGATGCAGATGCGCACCGTCTCCGAGCGCGCCGGCGTCGCCCTCGGCACCCTCTACCGCTACTTCCCGTCCAAGATGGACCTGGTCGTCGCCGTCGTCAGCGAGGAGATCGACCTCCTCGAAGGCAGCATCGAGCGCCGCCCGCCCCGCGCGGGCGCCGCCCCCGACCGCGCCGTCGAGGTGCTGATGCGCGCCACCCGCGGCCTGATGCGCGAGCCGGAGCTGGCCGAGGCGCTGATCCGCTCCCTCCTGCTGTCCGACGTCAAGACCGACTTCGGCGACCGCATGAGCGAGCTGCTGCTGCGCGCCGCGTCCGGCCCGCCGGAGGACATCCCCGCCGAGGACCCCCGCCGCCTCGCGGCCCGCGCCCTGTCCGGCATCTGGACCATGGAGATGATCGAGATGCTGCGCGGCAACGCCACCGCCGAGGAGATCCAGGCCCGCCTGGAGATCACCGCCTCCCGCCTCCTCATCGACTGACCGCGCCCGCCCCGAGCCGGACGCGAACGGAGAGTCACCTCCCCAACGCATTCCCACGTGGCGCCCATGCCTTCCCCATTAGCCTTGGATCCGACAGGACCCAGGACGAGCAAGGGGTGCCAGTGACCGAGCAGGAACCGATCCTCAGCGACGGGGTCATCATCGAGTTCATCGATGGCAAGGACGTCCCCGTCCAGCACAAGGACTTCGGTGAGCGGGCCGTCGTCATGCGCGACGCCAAGAACCCCGAGGGCCCGATCCTCTACTTCACCGAGGCCGAGTGGGACGCCTTCATCGCCGGCGTCAAGGACGGCGAGTTCGACGACCTCCTGGAAGACCCCACCGAAGCCTCCTGAACAAGAAACGCCCCCCGGCGACCACCGGGGGGCGTTCTCATTGACCGCGAGGCCGCCTCAGTCGAACAGACGGTCGGCGCTCTCGGCCGTGGCGGCGCGGACCAGCCACCGATCCAACTGCTCCTGATCAGTGCAGGCCAGGATCTGCTCCCGAACCTCGTCCGACACCGACAGCCCCCGCGCGTCGAGGACCATCAGCAACGACTTGGCCTCGCCTTCGGCGTACGCACGCCGGAACGGCTCGCTCTTGTACTTGTATCCGGCGACTCCGGTGTTCACGTACTCCTCCAAGATCTTCTGGGCGGCTTTCGAGAGCACGTCTGTTACCAGGTCAGTGTACAGACGACCCTTTTCCTCATCCTCGTTCGAGATGGTGGCGAGGGCTGCGTGTGTGATCTCCAGGGACTCCCTGTCGGACGGGATGATGTTGGCCAGTGCGGCCAAGATGGTCATCTCAGGCATTTGCGCGGCCTGGTCGGGGGTGGTGACGAGAGACCCCAGGCCGGGGCCGATCACGTACGGGGTGAGGTCAAAGCCCGGGTGGCCGATCTGGATCGACTCCCGCGCCCATTCCGCCACCGATCGGCTGGGGCAGATGACGAGGAGATAGCACGGACACATGAGCTTGGCATGCAGGGAGGTCAGGTAGAGCGGCCAACTGCCCTGCTTGTCGGGATCTTTGGCGAGCTGGGTCTCGGCGACGACGCCGATGGTGGGCTTGGTCGACCCGCCTTCGCATATCTCCACGACGTTGTCGGCGACGTAGGCGGCGGGGGTCAGCTGGGTACAGGCCTCGCTCGTCGACCGGATGGTGGACGCGTCCGAAACCTCGATTCCGAAGGCGATTTTGAGTAATTGGGCCACGACTTCCGGGTTGTCCCGGATGATCTGGATGGGCCCTTCATGTTTGGTGGTGACCATGTGCGGAAAGTTACTTGACCGACACTGTTAGATATCGTGACTATCCAATAACTCTAAGTGTGGCGTGCATCACAGTGCATTATTGGCGAGTTTGGGTGCTCCAGGCGGTTATCAGGGCCTGTTCCGCTTTGGGGGTTAGGGCGCCCCAGAGGCGTAGGCGGGCTATGCCTCCGTCGGGGTAGATGTCCAGGCGGACCTTTGTCACCTCTTCCGTTTTCAGGCGGAAACGGTGGCGGGTGTCGGGTTGTAGGCGGGTGCGCGGGAGGATGGTGGTTTGTTCGCCGGTGTTTGTGGTGGCCGTCAATTGGGCCTCGGCGGGGGCGTTGAATTTGAGGTTCGTTGTGTCGATCTCCGCTAGTTCGATCGTGCCGGGGGCGGCGAGGGCTATCTCGGCCCAGTCGTTGCCGTCGTCGCGGCGGCGGGACGTCTCCCAGCCTTCGGCCTGGGTGCGGGCGAGGCCGGGGAACAGCATGTTGTCGGGGGACGAGTAGAAGCGGTCGGAGCAGTCGAGGACGCGGGCGCCGTTCTCCAGGGCGGCCAGGTCCACCGTCAGGCCGGTCAGGAAGGCGGGATCGGGGACGACCCTGCCGTGGACGCGGAGCCGCGCGATGCCGCCGTCCGGGAACATGTTGAGGCGGACGTGGGTGAAGACGCGGTCCGGCTCGGTGGTCGGGAAGGCGTGCTCGGTGTCGCCCTTGAGGGGTGTTCTCGGGACGATCTCCACCCAGTCGGCGGCTTCGAGTTCCGACGGGCTGGGGTAGGCGTCGGCGAAGCAGGCCTCCACTGAGGCGTGCGGGGGGTAGTTGCCCTTGAACCACGCCGTGTCGATGACCACGCCCTGGATCTGGCCCGGGAGGCCCAGGCGGATCAGGGCCCAGTCGTGGCCGGGGGTTCGGCGGCGGGCGGTCTCCCAGCCGTCGTAGAGCTGGCCCTTCGGGCCGAAGGTCTCCGGCCGGAAGGCGGGCTTCCACGGGTTGAGCAGGTTCTCCTTCTCGGCGAAGGACTCGTCGCTCGCGGCGATGACCGATCCGCCGAGCGTGCGGACGGCGAGGTCCGGCAGGGAGGTGAAGTCGGTCACCGGGGCTCCGATCGGGTGAGCAGGCGTCCGGTGGGGGTGTCGGCGACGCGTACGCCCCGCAGCCACGTGGCCTGGACGACTCCCGTCAGCGCCCTGCCCTCGTAGGGGGTGACGGGGTGGCGGTGGTGAAGGGACGCGGGGTCGACGGTGAACGTCTTCTCGGGAGCGAAGGCGACGAGGTCGGCGTCGTTTCCGGGGACGATGCCGCCCTTGCCGGGGACGGCGGCGAGCGCGGCGGGCGCCTGCGACATCCAGCGGACGACCGAGGCCAGGTCGTGGCCGCGGGCGCGGGCGGCCGTCCAGACGGCGGGCAGTCCGAGCTGCAGGGACGAGATGCCGCCCCATGCGGTCGCGAAGTCGCCGCGTTTCAGGTCGGGTGTGCAGGGCGAGTGGTCGGTGACGACGCAGGAGATCACGCCGGAGGCGAGCCCCTGCCAGAGCCGGTCGCGGTTGGCCGCGTCGCGGATGGGCGGGCAGCATTTGAACGCGGCGGTCCCGGCGTCGCCGTCGCAGAGGGTCAGGTAGTGCGGGCAGGTCTCGGCGGTCACCGGCAGGCCGCCGGCCTGGGCCTTCGCGAGGACGTCCAGGCAGTCGGCCGCGGAGAGGTGCAGGATGTGGGCGCGCACCCCGGTCTCCTCCGCCAGCCGGACGACCCGCTCGACGGCCCGGCGCTCGGCGGACGGCGGGCGCGAGGCCAGGAACGCGGCGTAGTCGCCGCCGGAGGGCGGGGCCAGGGACGCCGGGTCCTCGGCGTGCACGATGACCAGGCCGCCGAACGAGGCGATCTCGCGGAACGCCGTCCTCATCTCGTCGGGCGCGAGGGGCGGGAACTCCGGCACGCCCGAGTCGGAGGTGAAGCACTTGAACCCGAAGACGCCGAGGTCGTGCAGCGGGCGGAGCGAGGGCGCGTTGCCGGGGACCGCGCCGCCCCAGAAGCCGACGTCCACGGCGCACGCGCCCTCGGCGGCGGCGCGCTTGGCCGCGAGCGCGGCCGGGTCGACGGTCGGGGGCAGCGAGTTGAGCGGCATGTCGATGAGCGTGGTCACGCCGCCCGCCGCCGCGGCGCGGGTCGCGGTGGCGAAGCCCTCCCATTCGGTGCGGCCCGGCTCGTTGATGTGGACGTGGGTGTCGACGAGTCCGGGCAGCAGCGCGACGTCGCCGAGGTCCACCGAGGCGGGGGTCTCGTAGGGCAGGACCGCGGCGATGCGGCCGTCGTGGACCGAGACGGCCGCCGGCCGCTCGCCCTCGGGCAGGACGGTCCGGCGGGAACGGATCACGAGGTCGGCCGGTGTCATGGGCCGGCCACGATGTGCTCCGGGCGGACGGGGACGCGGGTCAGCGCCCGGCCCGTCGCGTCCCGGATCGCCGCGACGACGGCGGGCGTGGACGACAGCGTCGGCGGCTCCCCCGCGCCGCGCAGCCCGTAGGGGGCCTCCGGGTCGGGGTTCTCCAGGATCTCCAGCCGCATGGGCGGCATGTCGAGGATGGTGGGGATCAGGTAGTCGGTGAAGGACGGGTTGCGGACGAGGCCGCCGGTCACGACGATCTCCTCCATCAGGGCGAGGCCGAGGCCCTGCGCGGTGCCGCCGTGGATCTGGCCCTCCACCCCGGTCCGGTTGATGATCTTGCCGACGTCCTGGACGGCGGCCAGCTCGACGACCTTGACCAGCCCGAGGTCCACGTCCACGTCCACGACGGCCCGGTGCACGCAGAGCGCGAGCTGGGTGTGGGTGCGCCCCTGCCCGGTGACGGGGTCCATCGGGGTCGTGCGCCGGTGGTGGTACTCGCGGGTCTCCTCGATGGCGGCGTCCCCGAGGACGTCCTCGATCGTGCCGAGCGCCCCGTCCGCCCGCGACATGATCTTCCCGCCGGCCAGGGCCAGGTCGGTGCGGCCGAAGCGGCGCGCGGCGCGCGCGAGCAGCTCGGCGCGGACCGCTTCGCAGGCCGTCTTGACCGCCCCGCCCGTCATGTACGACTGGCGGGACGCGCTGGAGGACCCGGCGTCGCCGACCCGGTTGTCCGCCGGGGCGATCGTGACCCGCTGGACGCCGAGCTCCGTCCGCGCGATCTGCTCCTGGACGGTGACGAGGCCCTGCCCGACCTCGGCGGCCGCGGTGTGCACGAGCGCGGTCGCCTCCCCGCCGATGACCTCCAGCCGGACGCGGGCCGTGGACAGGTCGTCGAAGCCCTCGGAGAAGCAGATGTTCTTGAGCCCGACGCCGTAGCCGACGCCCCGCACGACGCCCTCGCCGTGGGTCGTCTGGGAGACCCCTCCCGGCAGGTTGCGCAGGTCGGACCGGTCGGGTCCGGGAGGCATCGGCATGGCCTCCAGCCGGGTGAGCATCTCCGCGAGCGGCGCGGGCGACTCGATGACCTGCCCGGTCGCGAGCCTCGACCCCTGCGAGACGGCGTTGCGGCGGCGGATCTCCAGCGGGTCGAGGCCGCAGGCGGCGCCGAGCCTGTCCATCATCGACTCGTAGGCGAAGCACGCCTGGACGGCGCCGAACCCGCGCATCGCGCCGCACGGCGGGTTGTTGGTGTAGACGCCGTAGCCGTCGATCCGGATGTTGGGGATCTCGTAGGGCCCGACGCCCAGCGAGGCGGCGTTCCCGACGACGTTCATCGTGGACGAGGTGTACGCGCCGCCGTCCAGGACGATCTCGACGTCCGCGTAGAGGAGCCTGCCGTCGCGCGTGGCGCCGAACTCGTACCGCATCTGCGCGGGATGCCGGTGGACGTGCCCGAAGAACGACTCGTACCGGTTGTAGGACATCTTGACGGGCCTGCCGGTGTGCAGCGCCAGCATCGCCGCGTGGATCTGCATCGACAGGTCCTCGCGCCCGCCGAACGCGCCGCCGACGCCGGCGAGCGTCATGTGGATCTGGTCCTCGCGCAGCGCGAGGCAGGGCGCGATCTGCTTGAGGTCGTTGTGGATCCACTGGGTGGAGACGTGCAGGTCGACGCCGCCGTCCTCGGCCGGGATCGCGAGGCCCGACTCCGGCCCGAGGAACGCCTGGTCCTGGATGCCGACCTCGTACTCGCCCGACACCACGACCGCCGCCTCGGCCTTTGCGGCGTCCACGTCCCCGACCCGGACCGGCTGGTGGCGGGTGATGCCGCCGCGGTCCTGGACCTTCAGGCCCTCCGGGTCGGCGATGACGGCGCGCGGGTCGGTGATCGGCTCCAGCACCTCGTAGTCGACGGCGATCCGGTCCATCGCGCGCCGCGCCGTCTCGGGGTGGTCGGCGGCGACCAGCGCGACCGGCTCGCCCTGGTGCCGGACCTGGTCGATCGCGAGGACGGGCTGGTCGTCGGTGTGGTCGATGCCGAACGTCTTGCGGCCGGGCACGTCCTCATGGGTGAGGACGGCGCGGACGCCGGGCATCGCGAGCGCGGGCCCGATGTCGAGCGACCGGATCCGGGCCCGGGGGTGCGGGCTGCGCAGCGTCGCGCCCCACAGCATCCCCTCCATCCACAGGTCGGACGCGTAGGCGAACTCTCCGGCGACCTTGAGGGTGCCGTCGGGGCGCAGCGGGCTCTCCCCGACCCCGCCGGTTCCCGTAGCGGCCGCGGGGACCGGACTCTTGACCGGGGACGTCATTCAGAGCACCTCCTCCGCGAGCCGCATCAGGCGGCGGTGCGCGTCCGCGCCGCGCCGCCCGGCCTCGTCCTGCGGGACGGTGACGAGCGCGTCGCCGGCCACGACGGTGCGCCCGCCGACGAGCAGGCGCTCCAGCGGCGGGACCGGCCCGAACGCCAGCGCGACGACGGGGTCGTCGACCGCCGCCTGGAAGCCGTCGACCCGCCACAGCGCGACGTCGGCGAGCATGCCCGGCGCGAGGGAGCCGATCTCGTCCTCGCGGCCGAGGCAGCGGGCGCCGCCGAGGGTCGCGATCTCCAGGGCCTGCCGGGCGGACAGCGCGGTCGGCCCGTACCGGGCGCGCTGCATGTAGATCGCCTGCCGGAGCTCCCCGGCCAGCGGGACGAGCTCCGCCGACGCCGCCCCGTCCACGCCGAGCCCGACCGCCGCGCCCGCCTCCAGCAGGTGCGACACGCGGGCGATCCCGGCGCCGAGGCGGGCGTTGGAGCTCGGGCAGTGCGCGGTGCCGGTGCGGGTGTCGGCGAGCCGCTTGACGTCGGTGTCGTGCAGGTGGACGCAGTGGGCGAGCCACACGTCGGGGCCCAGCCAGCCGATCGAGTCCATGTACTCGGTCGGCGTCATGCCGAACTGCTCCCGGGTGTGCTCCTCCTCGTCGAGCGTCTCGGCGAGGTGGGTGTGCAGCCGCACGCCCTTGTCGCGCGCCAGGCGGGCCGAGTCGACCAGCAGGTCCCGCGTGACGGAGAACGGCGAGCAGGGCGCGACGGCGACGCGCAGCATGGAGCCGGGCGAGGGGTCGTGGTAGCGGTCGATCGCGGCCTCGGTCTCGGCGAGGATCGTGTCGAGGTCCTCGACGACCTCGTCCGGGGGCAGCCCGCCCTGCGACTCGCCCCGGTCCATCGACCCCCGGGCCGGGTGGAACCGCAGGCCGACCTCCCGGGCGGCCTCGATCTCGGCCGCGAACAGGTCACCGCGCCCCTTGGGGAACAGGTAGTGGTGGTCGGTGGACGTCGTGCAGCCCGACTTGGCCAGCCACGCGAGCCCGGCGGTGGCGGCGCCGGCGACGACCTCGGCGTCCATCTTCGACCACGGCTTGTAGAGGGTCGTCAGCCACTCGAACAGGGTGCCGTCGACGGCCATGCCCTGGCTGGCCCACTGGTAGAGGTGGTGGTGGGAGTTGACCAGGCCGGGGGTGGCGAGGCAGCCCGCCCCGTCGATCCGCTCGGTCTCGCCCGCGCCCGTCTCCGGGGCGGGGCCTGGGCCCACGGCGGTGATCCGGTCGCCGTCGATGACGATGTGGCCGCCCGGGTACTCGTCCCCGGACACGGTGGCGACGTGGGCGTTCTCGATGACGACGCGTCTCATCGGGCACCCGCCCTGCGCTCGGCCGCGAGGCGCACCGCGTCGAGGACCTTCTCGTAGCCGGTGCAGCGGCACAGGTTCCCCGCCAGCGCCTCGCGGATCTCCGCGTCCGACGGCGCCGGGTTCCGCTCGACGAGGTCGTGCGTCTGGACGATCAGGCCGGGCGTGCAGAACCCGCACTGGACGGCGCCCGCCTCGACGAACGCCTCCTGGACGGGGTCGAGCCGCTCCTCGCCCGGCGGCCCCTGCGCCAGCCCCTCCACGGTGACGACCTCGCGGCCCTCGGCCTGGCCCGCCGCGACCAGGCAGGCGCACACCGGCACGCCGTCCAGGTAGACGGTGCACGAGCCGCATTCGCCCTGCTCGCAGGCGTTCTTGGAGCCGGGCAGGCCCATCCGCTCGCGGAGCATGTAGAGCAGACTCTCGCCCTCCCAGACGTCGTCCACGGCCTCGGCCGAGCCGTTGACGGTCAGGTTCACGCGCATCACGATGCCGCCTTTCCCGCGGTCCCCGTCCGGTAGTCGTCCCACGCCCAGGTGAGCGTCCGGCGCGCCAGCACCGCCAGGGCGTGCCTGCGGTAGTCGCCGGTCCCGCGGACGTCGTCGATCGGCGACGCCGCGTCCCGCACCAGCTCGCCGAACCGCCGCGCGGCCGACTCGGCCAGCGGGCCCCGCCCGTCCCAGTCCAGTTCGGCGGAGATGAACGCCTCGGCCTCCGCGGCACGGCGCGGTGTGGGGGCGGCCGAGCCGAGGCCCGTCCCGGCGCGGCGCTCCGCGGGGTGCAGCGCGATCGCGAACGAGCAGACCGCGATCACCATCGCGTTCCGGGTGCCGATCTTGGAGAAGTACTGCGGGCCGGACGCGGGCGGCGTCCAGAACGCGCGGATCAGCTCGTCCGGCGCGAGCGCGTTGCGCTTCACGCCGGTGAAGAACTCCGCGACCGGGATCATCCGGACGCCGCGCTCGGCCGACTCGGCCTCGACGACCGCGTCCCCGGCCAGCAGCGGCGGGTGGCCGTCCCCGGCGGGCGACGCCGCGCCGAGGTTGCCCCCGACGGTGCCGCGGTTGCGGATCTGCGGCGACCCGACCGTCCGGGACGCCTGGGCGAGGCCGGGCAGCCGCCCGCCCAGCTCGGTGATCAGCCGCGCGTAGGGGACGCCGGCGCCGACGCGGAGCCGGCCGTCCGCCTCGTCCCATTCGGCGAGGTCGCGGATCCGGGTCAGGTCGAGCAGCGCCTCGGGCCGCCGCGCGTCGAAGTTGATCTCGACCATCACGTCGGTGCCGCCCTGGACGGGCAGCGCGCCCGGCCGCGCGGCCTTGGCGGCGAGCGCGTCCTCCCAGGTCACCGGTCGCAGGAAGTCCATATCTCAGTATTCCTCCATGGGCGGGACCCCTTCGCGGGACCTCACTCGAAGGCCGCCGGGGCGTCCGGCGCGTCGTCGGTGAGCACCGTGCCCTCGATGAGCCCGTACGGGCGGTCCGCCGCGAAGTAGACCTCGTTGTCGTTGTCCATGCCGAACGGCTCCAGATCGACCAGGAAGTGGTGCTTGTTCGGAAGCGCCAGCCTGACCTCGCAGATCTCCGGGCGCTCGGCCAGGACGCGGCGCCCCATCTGGTAGAGCGTCTGCTGGAGCGACAGGCTGTGCGTCTCGGCGAACGCGCGCAGGAGGCCGTCGCGGGCGGCGGCGTAGGACTCGTCCCAGGCGCCGGTCGTGCTCCGGTGCCGCCACCGGGCGGTCACCGCCGTGGCGAGGATCCGGTCGTCGGTGGGTTCGAGCGTCGTGTACTCGTCCCGGGCGAAGCCGTGGAACTCGCTGCCGGTGGAGTTGAGGACGACCAGGTCGGTGAGGCCGGAGACGACCGACTCGCCCGCGTCGCCGCAGTGGACCAGCGCCGTGCGCACCTCGCCGCCGTCCCGGACGAACGAGTGCCCGCCGGTGATGCGCCGCCAGCCGTACTCGCGGATCTCCACCCGGGCATGGGTGATCGCCGGCTGGGAGCCGGTGAAGTGCCGCGCGAGCAGCAGCCCGAAGTCCTCGATCGCGCCGATGCCGTGCTTGCGGGCGAACGCGAACACGGTGTTCTTCTGCGTGTCGGTGGGCAGCACGGCCGCGTTGTCGCCGGTCAGGTGCACCTCGTCCATCGCGCCGGAGAGGGCGACGCTGACGTTCAGGTCCTTGATCCGGTGGGCGCCGCCGTCCCGCGTCACGCGGACGACGCGCGTCTCCGCCTTGCCGTAGCGGTTGGGCCCGAGAACGATCGCCACTAGCTCCCCCGGTAGGTCGAGTACGCGAACGGGCTGATCAGCAGCGGGACGTGGTAGTGCCGGTCCGGGTCGTCGATCGTGAACGCGACCGTCACCTCGGGATAAAAATCCGACAGGCCCTCGGTGGCGAACGTCAGCCGGTGCACCCCCGCGCCGGGCTCGGCGCCCCACTCCCGGACGCGGCCGTCGGCGTCGGTGCGGGCCTCGGCGACCGGCGTCCAGCCGCCGCCCGCGTCGCGCCGGTCCAGCCGGACGGCCACGCCCGCGGCGGGCAGCCCCTTCGCCGCGTCCAGTACGTGCGTGGACAGGCTCACGCGTCCTCCTCCACCAGCCTCGCCAGCCGCAGGTCGACGATCTCCGCCAGCTCGCGGCGGACGACGTCCCGCTCCGCCTCGGGGTCGTTGCCGAGCCGCTCCCGCAGCGCGCCGAGCATCTCCAGGGCGGAGCGCCCGGCCGCGCGGATCAGGAACACGTGGCCGAAGCGCTCCTCGTAGGCCCGGTTTCCCGCGGTGAGGGCGTCCTGAACATCGGCCGCCGCGCCCGCCGCCCCCGCCTGCTCGCCTCTCGACCAGCGGGCCTCCCGCGAGCCGCCGCCCACCCGGTCCCCGATGCGCGGATGGGCCGCGAGCGCCTCCTCGACGTCCGGCCAGTCCAGCTCGTCCAGCGCGCGCCGCGACGCCGCGCGCAGCGCGGCCAGATCGGCATAGGACCGCCCGGCGACCGCGGCGACCCACCGCCGGGACGCGCAGCACGCCGCCAGCTCCTCGGCACTCGGTTCCACCACGCTTGCAGTAGACAAGGTCCCCACGACCCCGGTCGAGAGACAGGACCTCCGAACTAAGCCGCCGGTCGCGGACGGTCTTTTGTAACTTGCTACATATGAGGCTGCGTTCGCTGCTCGCGATGCCCGGGTTGCGGTTGGAGGTCGTTACCGGGGAGGACGGGCTGGACCGGCCGATCCGGTGGGTCGTCACCACCGATCTGCTCGATCCGGGCCGCTACCTGCGCGGGCGCGAGCTCGTGCTCACCGGTCTCGTCTGGCGGACGGGGCCGGCCGACTCCGAGGCGTTCGTCGCGGCCCTCGCCGGGGCGGGGGTCTCCGGGCTGGCCGCATGGGACCTCGCGCTCGGCGCCATCCCGGACGACCTCGTGGAGGCGTGCCGCCGGCACCGGCTCCCGCTGTTCAAGGTCCCGGAGGACGTGGCGTTCGCGACGGTGACCGAGGAGGTCGTGCGGCACCTGTCGAGCGCCCGCGCCGCCGACCTCACCGCGCTGCTCGACCGGCACCGCCGCCTGGTCGAGGGGACGGGGCTCGACGCCGTCCTCGACCTGGTCGGCCACTGCCACGTCCTCGCCCCGACCGGGCGCGTCGTCGCGGGTCCGGCGCCGGCCGGCCCCGCGGCCCTGGCCGCCGCCTTCCTCACCGCGCCCCGGTTCCCGCACCACGTCCCCGCCCAGGACGTGTCGCTGTTCCCCGTGTCCCCCGCCGACACGCCCCGGGTCGCGGACTGGTTCGTGGCGCTGGAGGGCGACTTCGCCGACTGGCCGCCCGAACGCCACACGCTGGCCGGCGAGCTCGCCGCCATCGTCGCCCTCGAACGGGCCCGGCTGCGCGCCGACGACCGCTCGTCCCAGGACATCGTGTCCGCCGCCGTCGCGGGGGGCGCTCTGCCGGAAGGGTTCGGCTCACCGGTCGTGGCCGTCGCCGCGTCCGCGGACGGGTCGCTGCGGCCGGGCGAGCTTCGCACCGTCCTGTCCGAGGTCGTGCCCGCGCCGCGCCCGGTGGTCGGGTTGCTGGACGAGGAGGCCGTCGCGCTCGTGCCGTGCGCCGGGCAGGACGTCGCCGCCGCCGTCCAGGACGCGCTCGGCCCCCTCGCCCCCGGGCTGGCGGGCACCCGCATCGCCGTAGGGGTGAGCGGCGCCGTCGGGGACGGGGGCACCGCCGCGCCGCCGGACCTGCGCGGCGCCATCGAGGAGGCGCGGCACGCCCGCCGCCTGGCGGCCACCCGCCCCTCCCCCGTCTGCGTCGTCCGGCACGACGAGCTCGCCACCCACGTGCTGCTGCTCGCGAGCGTCCCCGACGACGTCCGCCAGATGTTCCGGGTGCGCCTCCTGGACCCCCTGCACTCCTACGACCGGGCCCACGGCGCCGGCCTCGTCCGCACGCTGGAGGTGTTCCTGCGCAACTCCGGTTCGTGGACGCGCTGCGCCGAGGAGCTCCACCTGCACGTCAACTCGGTCCGCTACCGCATCCAGCGCATCCAGGAGCTGACCGGCCGGGACCTGTCCCGGATGGAGGACCGCGTCGACTTCTTCCTCGCCCTCCTCGTGTGATCGAAAACCCACGGCTTCCGCCCCGGACTCTCCACGGAACACTCGTGTTCATGTAATGCTGTGCACGGAGGCGGACTCCTCCGTGACGATCGGTGCGAGAAGGCGAGGAACGGCGTGGAGCCCTTGGGCGCGGACGACCCTCGGCAGGTCGGCCCATTCCGGATCATGGGACGGCTGGGGCGGGGAACCGTGGGAGAGGTCTTCCTGGGCCGCTCCCCCGGCGGCCGGCCGGTCGCGGTCAAGGTCGTGCTCCCCGGACCGGCCGGGGACGAGACGTTCCGCCGCCGCTTCCGCGCGGAG
The DNA here is from genome assembly GCF_040649235.1 of Spirillospora sp. NPDC049024. Classification (NCBI taxonomy): domain Bacteria; kingdom Bacillati; phylum Actinomycetota; class Actinomycetes; order Streptosporangiales; family Thermomonosporaceae; genus Spirillospora; species Spirillospora sp. NPDC049024. The sequence continues at coordinate 49,819 of NZ_JBEZFD010000026.1, read as the reverse complement.
GTGGACGCCGCCCGCCGCGTGCAGGGCCTGCACACGGCGCCCGTGGTGGACGCCGGCCTCGACGCCGCCAGGCCCTGGCTGGCCACCGCCTACGTTCCGGGCCCGTCGCTGCAGGAGGCGGTGTCCGCGCACGGCCCGCTGCCCGCCGGGACGGTCGCCGCCCTCTGCGCCGGGCTCGCCGAGGGGCTGTCGGCCGTGCACCGCGCCGGCCTGGTGCACGGCGACGTCAAGCCGGGCAACGTCCTGCTGGCGTCCGGCGGTCCGCACATCGTCGACTTCGGCATCGCCCGGGCGGTCGAGGACGCCGGAACCCTCGCGTCCGTGCGGATCGGCGACCCCGGATTCACCGCGCCGGAGCAGATCCGCGGCGAGGAGCCCGGTCCCGCCGCCGACGTCTTCTCCCTCGGCTGCGTCCTCGCCTACGCGGCCACCGGCCGCCACCCGTTCGGGGAGGGGACGCCCGACGAGGTCGTCCACCGGATGGCGCACGGCGAACCCGACCTCGCGGGCGTCCTCGAGCCGCTCGCCGGCACGATCCGGGCATGCCTGGCCAAGAACCCCGCCGACCGGCCGGCGCCGGCCGCTCTCCTCCAGACGGGGCCCCCGCCGGGCGCGCCGGACCCGTGGCTCCCGCCCGCCGTCGCCGCCATGGCGGAGCAGCGCGAGCGACCACTCGCCGCGGGCGGCGGGACGCGCCTCTGGCGCCGCCGGGGCCTGCTGGCCGCCGTCGGCGCGGCCGTCGTGGTGGCGGTCGCGGCGGCGACCGCGGTGGTGCTCTCGTCCGGCTCGGGCGACGGCCCGGCCGCGGCCGTGGCGGGCGGAACGAAGAACGGCGCCCGGCTCGACCCGGTGGCGAGCATCGAGACGGGCACGGCGGAGAGCCTCCGGGACGTCGTCTACAGCCCGGACGGCGCCTATCTCGTGGGGGTGTTCAGGAAGGAGAACCTGACGGTGTGGGACGCGAACACCCACGCGAAGGTGACCACCCTGAGCGCCGGTGAGGGCGTGCTTCCGAAGAGCGTCGCCGTCAGCGGGAACGGCCTGGTCGCCATGGGCTACATGGTGCCGATGCAGATGACGTCGCACGGCCTTGAGAGCGGCCACGGCGGGGCCAAGGTATGGGACCTGCGCTCAGGCCGCATCGTCGCCGACGTCACGTTCAAGTCCTCCGACCGCACCGACCTGTTCGTCATGGACGGCCTGGCGTTCAGCCCGGACGGCCGCTACCTGGCGGGCTCCGGGTCGGGCCGGGGAGAGGGCTTCGGCAAGGTGCCCCTGTGGGACGTCAAGGCGGGCAAGCTGCTGCACACCTTCGTCATCGACGGGCCCCGGGCGGGCACGACCGCCGCGGTGCAGAGCGTCGCCTTCAGCCCGGACGGGAAGACTCTCGCTGCCGGGTACGGAGACGGCGACCTCGGCGGCGGCGTCGCCCTCTTCGATGTCGCGTCCCGTTCCCCGGCCGGCACCCTGCCGCTCGCCAAGGCCGACGCCTTCGGGGTCGGCGGTCTCGGCTTCACTCCGGACGGCGGGACCCTCACCGGGACCTTCGGCGGCGTCGGCGTCTGGGACGTCGCGGCCAAGAAGGCGGGCCCCGCCCTCGCGGACGCCGAGTCCGGCTTCCAGTCGATGGCCCTCAGCCCCGACGGCACGACCCTCGCCGCAGGGCGGGGCGCCCGGGAGGGCGGCGGCGGGGTCACGCTGTGGGACATGTCCTCCAAGAAGCGCCTCCTGTCGGTGGACATAGGCCGCGGCGGCGTGGGCGGCGTGGCCTTCGCCCGGGACGGCCGCACGCTCGCCACCGCCACCGACGACGCGCGGTTGAAGGACGTGATCAAGATCTGGAGGCTCCGGCGGTGAAGCCCCTGGGCCCCGGAGACCCGGCGCAGGTCGGCCCCTACCGGCTGCTCGGCCGGCTCGGCCGCGGCGGCATGGGCGAGGTCTTCCTCGGCCGCTCCCCCGGCGGGCGCCTCGTCGCGGTGAAGGTCGTGGCGCCCGAACTCTCGTCCGACACCGACTTCCGTCGCCGGTTCGTCGAGGAGGTGGAGGCCGCGCGCAAGGTCGGCGGCTTCTACACCGCGGAGGTCGTCGACGCCGACCCGGACGCCGAGCGCCCCTGGCTGGTCACCGCCTACATCCCCGGCCCGTCGCTGCAGCAGGCCGTGGCCGCGAACGGGCCGCTGCCGTACCAGGCGGTCCAGGTCCTCGGCTCCGGTCTCGCCGAGGGGCTGCTGGCGGTGCACCGCGCCGGCCTGGTGCACCGCGACCTCAAACCCGGCAACGTCCTGCTCGCCGACGACGGCCCCCGCGTCATCGACTTCGGCATCGCCCGCGCGCTGGACGCCGCGCAGAAGTCCACCGCGGTCATCGGGACGCCCGGGTTCATGTCCCCGGAGCAGGCGCGGGGACGGGCGGCCGGGCCGGAGTCCGACGTCTTCTCGCTCGGCTGCGTGCTCGCGTACGCCGCCACCGGGGAGACCCCCTACGGCAGGGGGCGGCCCGCGGTCGTCGTCTACCGGATCATCCATGAGGAGCCGGACCTGTCCCGGCTGCCCGACCAGCTCCGGCCGTTCGTCGAAGCCTGCCTGGCCAAGGACCCCGACGCCCGGCCGTCGGTCGGCGACGTCCTGGCGCGGTTCGCGCCGTCCGCCGACGAGGGGCACTGGCTGCCGGAGCGGGTCAGCGCGATGATCACCGAGCGCAAGGCCGCGGTGCCGCCGACCGGCGACCAGTGGCCCGGGCCGTGGACCCCCGCTCCGCCGCCTCCGGTCACCGGCCACACGCGTGTCGCGACCCGGCCCGCCGGGCCCCGGACGTCCGCGTGGACGCGTCCCCGGGTCATCCTTCCCGCCGCCGTGGGCACCGTCGTGCTCACCGCCGCCCTCACCTGGGGGGCGATCGCCCTGACCGGCGACAGCGGGCCGGGCGCCCGGGCCGCCGGGGGGACGCCGAAGCCGGGCAGCGCGTCCCAGGACCCCTGCGATGTGATCGACCAGGGCATCATCCGGGACAACCAGCTCATCTCCACCGGCGTGCGGGGCGGCTACGAGAACGCCGCGGAGGACATCCGCACCTGCGAATGGCAGACCGCCCAGTACGGGGCCGACAAGGACTTCCGGCTGACCCTGATGTACTCCCCGAAACCCGTGCGCCTCTTCCGGACCGACGTGACCGACGCCGAGCACGACAAGCTGACCGCACTCCCCGGCATGCGGGCGTACAGCAGCGACGACGAGAGCGCCTGCCAGGTCACGTGGGACAACGATGGATCGTCCACCCAGGTGAGCACGGTCGCCACCGGCCAGTCGAGCGACGCCTCGGGCATGTGCTGGATGGCGGCGGAACTGGCCGAATCGGTGGCCGAGAAGGTGCCGTGACACGGCGCCGCGACACCTCTCGCCGTCAGGCGGTGTGGCGGAGCAGGGCCGGGACGACCGTGTCCCAGGTCCGGCGCGGGAGTTCGTTGCCCGTGCCGGGGAGGACGAGGAGTTCGGCCGACGGGATCTCGGCGGCCAGCGCCCGGCCGTTGCCCAGCGGGAAGAAGGAGTCGTCCTCTCCGTGGACGACGAGGGTCGGGGCCGTGATCTCGGGAAGGCGTTCGCGCCAGCGGTCGCCGCAGTCCAGGGCGGCGAAGACCGTGCCCATCTGGTTCGCCCGGTGCGCCTCGCCGGGGTCGGCTCCGGACGGCACCGTGCGGTCGTAGATGCGCTCGATGTTCGCGCGGGCCTCGGACTCGTCGAAGGACGGGCCCGACACGTGGCGGGCGTTCTCGACCAGGAAGCCGACCACCGACTCCCGGTCCGTCCAGTCGACCTGCGGCGGCTTCATGAAGCGGGCCATCAGCTCCGGGGCGTGCTCGGGCAGGTCGGCGTCGGCCGGTCCGGGGGCGGTGGGCCTGGTCGCGACGAGGGTGAGGGTGCTGACGCGCTTCGGGTGGTCGAGGGCGAGGAGCTGGGCGATCCAGCCGCCGGTGCCGAACCCGGCGACGTGCGCGGCCGGCAGTCCGAAGGCGTCGAGGACGCCGGCGGCGTCGGCGACGAGGTCGCGCAGCGTGTATCCGGGGGCGCCGGGGTCGGCGGACTCGGACCGGCCCGTGTCGCGCAGGTCGTAGCGGACGACGAACCTGCGCAGCGCGGCGAGGCGCCCGCACAGGTCGTCCGGCCACGTGAGCATCGTGTTGCCGATCAGCAGGATCGGCGGGTCGGACGGGTCACCGAACGCCTCCGCGCACAGTTCCACCCCGTTGGCCTTGATGAGCTTCTCCATGACGGGGTGGACCGTGCGCGGAGCCGGAACTCATCGCTTCACGGCGTGTCCGTCTTGGCGACGATCGCCTCCAGCGCCGCGGTGATGTTCGCCTCGGCGGCCGCCTTGTCGACGCCCGCTCCGGAGAGGATCCCCGTGCCGTTCTCGAATTCCAGCAGGGCGAGGAGGATGTGCTCGGTGCCGATGTAGTTGTGGCCGAGCCGCAGGGCCTCGCGGAACGTCAGTTCGAGGGCCTTCTTGGCGTCCTGGTCGAAGGGGATGAGCTCGGGGACCTCCTCGCCGCCCGGGGGCAGCGCAGCGGTCGCGGCCTGCCGGACGGTGTCCAGCAGGACGTCCTGGGCGAGGATCGCCCTGGCGGCGAGCGCCTCCGGCTCGGTGAGCAGGGCGAGGACGAGGTGGGCCGGGGTGATCTCGGCGTGGCCGGCGGCGCGGGCCTCGCTCATGGAGGCCACGACGACCTTGCGGGCGCGCTCGGTGTAGCGGGAGAAGCCCTGCGAGGGATCGAGGTCCGGGTTCTCCCCCTTGGAGACGAAGCGCTTCTGCGCCGCCTGCTTGCTGACGCCCATGCTCTTGCCGATCTCCGTCCAGGACGCGCCGGAGCGGCGGGCCTGGTCCACGAAGTGGCCGATGAGGTGGTCGGCGACCTCGCCGAGGTGCTCGGCGGCGAGGACCGCGCTGGTCAGCTGTTCGAGGGCGTCGGTGTGGGTCTTCTTGATGCCGTTGATCAGGTCGTCGAGGCGGACCTGGACGGGTGGGCGCTGCGGTTCGGTCATGCGTCAACCATAGGTTGACGATCCTGGATCGTCAACCTTGGGTTGACGGTCACCAGTCGGCTGCTCCGGCGAAGGACGTCGGGTCGGGGTCGTAGCCGAGGGACTCCCGCGCGGCGGTGATGTCGAGGGTGCGCTCCAGGGCGAGATGGCTGATGGCGTAGCGGGTGAGCCTCGGCGGTTCGGGACGGCGGGCCAGCAGGAACACCCCCTCGGCGGCGGCGGCGAGCGGGCGGGCGGCGCGGGCCGGGACGTACACGGGGCGCGCCCGGACGCCGCGCTCGCGCAGGATCGCGCGGAACGCGTCGTCGATCGCGACCGGCTCCGCGTCCGCCACGTTGAAGACGCCGGGGGCCACCGGGCCCGTCGCGGCCAGGACGCAGGCCTGGACCAGGTTCCCGATCGACGTCAGGCTGATGCGCTGGCGCCCGGTGCCCACGGCGGGCAGCAGCGGCCCGCGCACCGCCGACAGGACGCGGGGCAGGAGCGTCGTGTCGCCGGGACCGTAGACCGCGTGGGGACGGAGGACGACCGCGCCGCGCTCCATGGCCAGCCGTTCGGCGGCGGCCTTCGAGGCGCCGTAGGCGTTCATGTAGCGGCGCACCGGGGCCTCGTCCTCGCGCGCCATGACGCTCGGACGGAACGGGTCGTACACGCTGGCCGTGCTGACGTGCACGAACCGGGTGCCCAGAAAGCTCGCCAATGCGTTGTGGGTGCCGGTGAGGTTGGCGGCGAAGAGGGAGGCCGCGGGTCCCCAGTCGGTGACGCTCCCCGCGCAGTGGACGACGGCGTCCACGGCGGGGGCGTCCGGCATTGGGCCTCGTGTCAGGTCCCATGAGCGGTAGGCCGCGCCGCCCACATGCTCGGCGGCCACCGCCGGGCGGCGACCGAACGCGAACACGGTGGCGCCCTCGGACGCGAGCGCCCGGCACACCGCGCCGCCGACGAACCCCGAGGCGCCCGTCACCGCGATCCTCACCGCTTCACCAGCCTCACCGCGTCACCGGCCTCACCGCTTCACCAGCCTCACCGCACCACCAGTTCCCGGAGCCGGTCCCGGTCGAGCTTGCGGGTGCGTCCTGAGCGGGGGAGGTCGTCCAGGACGACGATGCGGTCCGGGAGGGCGTCGTGGTCGATGACGTCCGGCAGGGCGCGGCGCAGCCGATCAGGCAGGGCGCGGCGCAGCCGGGCGGGGAGGTCGCGGGGGCCGACCACCGCGAGGACGACCTCCTCGTCCCCCGTCCGCGGGTCCGGCACGCCCACGATGGCGGCCTCGGCCACGTCGGGCAGCGCGGCGATCGCGGGTTCGTAAAGGCCGGGGTAGAGGTTGAACTTGCCGCGGATCAGCATGTCCTTCTTGCGGCCCGTCAGGACGAGGCGGCCGCCGTCCAGCCGCGCGAGGTCGCCGGTCGGCAGCTCGGAGACGGGGTCCGCGCCGAGGTACCCGCGGCAGAGGTTGGGGCCGGACAGCAGCAGCTCCCCGTCGTCGGCCAGGCGGGCGCCGACGCCGGGCAGCGGCGCACCGAGCAGGTCGCCGGGCCCGGCATGGGCGAGCTTCTCCTGCGCGGACGCGATCGCCACGGGCAGGATCTCCGTCATCGCGTACACCGACAGGACCTCTGCCGAGGGGGCGGCCTCCATCGCCCGCCGGAGGATGGCCGCGGGCGCGGGGGCCGCGCCGAGCAGCACGTACCGGACGGACGGCGGCAGCTCGCGGCACGCGTCCAGGATCTCGGCCAGGTGGACGGGAACGCAGAACGTGTGCGTGGCCCGCCGCTCGCGCATCAGCCGCGCGAAGTCGGCGGGCGCGCAGAACAGGGGCGGCATCGACCAGCGCGCGCCCGCGATCAGCGTCGGCAGGCCGAGCATGAGCTGGTCGGTGTGGACGACGTCCCCCGGCCCGAGCGGGAGCCGGGAGCGGAACAGGTCGAGCGCCGCCGCCAGGGACGCCTGCGTGTGGACGACCGCGCGCGGGTCCGCCGTCGTCCCCGAGGTGAAGATCACCGCGGCGGGCGCGTCCGGATCGGGTTCGCGGTCGGGCTCGGGAGCCTCGCCGCGGGCCAGGCGCGCGAAGGACAGCGCGTTCCTGGGCACACCCGGCAGCCGGCGGCCGACGCGGATGTGCCGCATCGGGCCCTCGCCCGGGATCCGCAGGTCCGCGAGGTTCGGCAGCAGCAGCCCCCGCCGCCGCGCGTACGTTCGGACGGGCCGGAGCCTGCTGCCCGCGTACAGCACCGACTCCGCCGCCGACCAGCGGGGGCGCGCCAGCCGCAGCCGCGCGGTGAACATCTCGGGCCCGGCCCCCGGGTCGGCGAACACGACCACTCCCCCGGCCGCGACCACGCCCAGCGCGAGGACGAGCGACTCCGGCGAGGGGCGCACGGAGAACAGCACGCCGTCGCCCGCGGCGAGCCCGCCCGACAGCAGCCCGTGCCGGACGGCGAGCACCTGCCGCCGCAGCTCGCCGTAGGTCAGCTCCGCCCCGTCCCCGGAGACCAGGGCGACGGCGCCGGGCGTCCGCGCCGCCTGGTCGATGAGCCGCCGGACGAGCGTCATGCCGCCTCTCCTTCACGTCCGCGCCCGGATCGGACGGCGAGGTGGCGGTACGTCGGGATCAGGACGTTCCGGGCGGCGGCCCGGCGCGTGACCGTGAGCGGCGCGGCGGCCAGCAGCGTCCGGGCGACCAGGCGGATCTGCGCCATGGCCAGCGGGTAGCCGATGCAGAAGTGCGGCCCGGCCCCGAACCACAGGCGGCGCAGCTCGGGCGGGTGCGGGCGGTCGAGGTCGAACGGGCCGTAGGCGCGGCAGCAGTTGTGGGTGGCGATCAGCACCCGCTCGCCGGGGCGGATGGCGACCCCGCCGACCTCGGCAGGGCGGTGCACGCTGCGCAGCATGACCGGCGTCGGCGTCGTGACCCGCATCGCCTCCTCGACGGCCCGGTCCAGGAGGGCGCCGTCCCGGGCCACGCGGTCGAGCTGCCCGTGGTCGGCGAGCAGGGCGATCAGGCGCGGCAGCAGCGTGGCGACGGTCTCGGTGCCGGTGAGGAAGAACGCGCCGGCGGCGCCGCGGGCCTCGTCCTCCGACAGGCCGAGGGCCCGCATCCGCCCCATGACCGTGGACTCGTCCCCCGCCAGGTAGGACTTCGCCGCGATGTCGCCGAGCGGGTCGAGCACCGCGCGGGCGCGCCGGACCTGGGACGGGGAGAGCCGCCGCGTGCGCAGCGACACCATCGAGACGATCCGCTCGCCCTGCTCGAACAGGTCCCGGTAGGCGGCCTCGGTGCCGCCTTCGAGCCCGATCACCTCGCCGATCACGGTCCCGGCCATGACCCGCGCCGCGTCCACCAGGTCGACGGCCGCGCCGCGCCGCAGGCGGTCCGCCAGCCCGGCCAGGGGCTCGGCGAGCACGCGGGCGCACAGGTCCTCGGTGTAGGACGGGACGAACAGGTCGGTGAGGCGGCGGCGGAGGGCACGGTGCGCGTCGCCCTCCATGTTGAGCAGGACCGACGGCCCCAGGACGGGCGTCCACAGCTCGCCGGGCGAACCCGGTCCGTCCTTGCGGAACGTCTCGCCGTCCATGAGGACCTCGCGGGCCAGGACGGCGTCGTTCACCACTACGCCGATCCCGGGCACGCGCACGATCGGGCCGCGCCGTGCGACCCCGCGCAGGAACGGGTAGGCGACCGGGTGCGCGGTCAGGTAGAGCCGCTCCTCCCAGTTCATCGGATGTCCCCGCCGCTCATCTGATGTCCACGACCTCGGGGCGGTAGCGGTGGTCGGCGTACCAGCCGAGGGTCCTGACGAGGCCGAACGCGCGGAGCCTGCGCACGGACCCGTACACGGCGACGTCCTTCCGCAGCCCGTAGGCGTCGGTCACGTAGCGGACGCGGTTGACCAGCGCGCGGTCCTCGTGCACGTCCTCGATGCGGGTGCGGGGGAAGCCGCCCGCCCGCTCGTACAGATCGGCCGTGATCGCGACGTTGCAGCCCGGCATCATGACGTACGGGCCGAGGTAGAACGGGTCCTGGTTGCCGGGGCGGAAGCGCCCGAAGAGGGCGGCGATGTCGATGACGGCGGGCAGCAGGCGGCGCTCCCAGAATTTCAGGCGGAACTCGTCGGTGCGCGGCAGCAGCGGCCCGGACACCATCTCCAGGCCCTCGGCGAACGCCCGCTTCACCGCCGCGACCCAGCCGGGGTGGGGCAGGCAGTCGGCGTCGGTGCGGGCGACGTGCGTGGCGCCCGCGCCGATCGCGTGCCGGACGCCGGTGTCGGCGGCGGCCCCGGTCCCCTTCTCCGGCTCGTGGACGATCCGGACGTCGAACGCCGCGGCGTCAGCCGCGAACTCCTTGACGACGGTGGCGGTGGCGTCCGTGCTGCCGTTGTCGACGACGACGAGGCTGAAGCCGGTGTCGGTCTGCTCGGCGAGCCGGCGCAGGGTCGCGCCGATCGAGCGCTCCTCGTTGAAGGCGGGGACGACGATCCAGAGGTTCATCGGGTTCGGGGGGTTCATGATCACAGCTCCGCGAACATGACGCCGAGGCTCACGCCGCCGGCGAGCCCGATCAGCGCGATCCGGTCGCCGGGGCCGCAGCGCCCCTCGGCGAGCGCGGTGGCGATCTGCAGCGGCAGGCTCGCGGACGCGACGTTGCCGTGCTCGGGCAGGGTGACGACGAGCCGGTCCGGCGGGACGCCGAGGACCGCGCGCAGCGTCTCCAGGTACGGCAGCGTCACCTGGTGGACGCCGATGACCGCGAAGTCGTCCCAGGTCAGCCCGGTCTTGGCGAGCGCGGTGGTGAAGATCTCCGGTCCGGTCGCGAGAAAGGCGTCCTTCAGCCGGCGGCCGTCCCCGCTGAAGTAGGTGTACTCGGGGTCGCGCGGGTGCATGGAGCCGCCCGCCGGGAGCGTCCCGATCCGCCAGGCGCTGGAGACGGCGGCGAAGTCGCGGTAGAAGATCCCGCCGTCCGGGGCGGCCTCGACGAGCATCGCGGCGCCGCCGTCGGAGAGGGTGTAGCCGGCGAAGGCGTCCACGAACTGGGCGCGGTCGCGCACCTTCCAGCGGATCGCGCGGGACGGGCTCTCGCCCGTGCAGACCAGGACGCGCTCGTGCTGGCCGGTGCGGATCAGCGCGTCCGCCATCTGGAGCCCGTTGAGGAAGCTGTTGCAGGCGTTCTTGACGTCGAAGACGGGGCAGGTCGCGCCGAGCTTGGCGGCGACGATGTGCGCGGTCGCGGGCTCGATGAGGTCCTGCGACGCCGACCCGAACACCAGCAGGTCGACGCCGGCGGGCTCGACCGCGCGGTCGGCGAGCACGCGGCGGGCCGCGGCGACGGCGAGGTCGGACGCCTGCTCGTCGTCGCGCATGACGTGCCGGGCGCGGATGCCGGTCATCCGCTCCACGATCGTGTGGTGCGGACGGTACCCGGCGCTCTCGGCCGCGACGCGGGCCTCGACCTCGGCGCTGCTGACCGTCCGGTCCGGCAGGTGCGCGGCGACGGCGGTGATGCGGGCTCTCATGGGCTCGGGTCCCCCGGTTCCTGGTGCTCGGTCTCCGGCCAGCCTCGCCGACCGCGGGCGCTCCCGGTGAGAGGAACCCTACGCATCCCTGACCGGGCGTTGTACCCGGTTCGCCGTGAGTACTGCCACTTAGCCCGATTTGAGGGGTTTCGCGCTTCCGTGCGGCTCCCCCGCCCGCCAGAATCGGCGGGTGACCAGCACGAAGACCGCGAGCGCCGCACGGAACGAGGCACGGCTGCTGTGGGCCGCGAACCCCGGCCTCTTCGCCCTCCTGGAGGCGGCGCGCCACACCGGACCCATCACCCGCGTACCGAGGCTCGGGTGGGTGGTGACCGACCCCGTCCTCGCGCGGGAGGTCCTCAACGACCACGTCAGCTTCGGCATGAACGGCGAGGGCGGCGTCGGCCACCTCTGGACGCAGCTGTTCGGGGACGAGATGGCGCGGTTCTTCGGCGGGGCCGCGCACACCGAGATCCGCACCCGCGCCCGCGACCTGTTCACCGAGGACGCAGCGCAGGCCCTGGTGGAACGTTCCCAAGGCCGGACCCACGCCGCGCTCGCCGCGCGCCTCGCCTCCGGGGCGGGCGTGGACGTCGCCGACGCGGCGCGCGTGCTGGCCGGGCGCATGGTCGCCGACCTGCTGGGCCTGCCCGCCGGCCGGGCGGACGCCGCCTACCGCGGGCTCTTCGCCGCCGGGGAGCGGCTCGCCCGGCTGGCGCTGGGCACGACCGCGTCCACCGACCTCGACCCGGCGGTCGTCGCGCGGGCCCGCGCGATCGTGGACGAGATCACCGCGGGCGTCCCGCACGCCTACCGGACGGCCGGGCCGGACACCCTGCTCGGCCGCTGCCGCGAGCTGGACCTCGGCCTGCCGCTCGCCCGCGGCCTGGCGACCCTGCTGGTGATCGCCGGGACGGAGACCGGGGCGTCCGGGACCGTCCGCACCGCCGCGCTGCTGCACGACACCGGAGGGCAGCGGGCGCTGCTGGACGACCCGTCCCTCACCGGCAACGCGGTGCGCGAGGGGCTGCGCGTCGCCGCCCCGGCGCCGGTGATCGGACGGCACGTCGCCCGGGACGCGGCGGTCGGCGGGCGGCGGCTCCGCGCGGGCGACCGGGTCCTGCTGCTGACCTACCGGGCGACCGGCGCGGCCGGGCCGTTCGACGTCCGCCGCGCGTACGTGCCCGAGACGCGCCAGCTGTGGTTCGGCGGCGGGCGCCACCTGTGCCTCGGCGCCGCCGTGGCGCGTGTGCAGGTGGCCCGGATGCTGGAGACCCTGCTGTCGTCCGGGCGCCCGTACCGGGTGGTGTCCCGCCGCCCGGCCCGCCGCGTCCTCGTCCCGTCGTACGCCGAACTGCGCGTGCGGCTCGCCTGACCTCTGCGGCGCCGAGGCCGCGAGGCCCCGCCCTGCTAGACCTCGGGGATCTCGGTGGGCGGGGCGTCCTTCTGCGGGGCGGTCGGGGTCGGGGCCGTCGGGGTCGGGGCGGGCGCCGGGGAGTGCGTGATCGTCGGGCTCACCGGCCGCGCCGGCTGCTCGTCGCGGGGCGCGGAGTTCCACCACCAGAGCGCGAAGGAGACCGCGAACAGCACCAGCACGGCGCCGATGACCTGGACCACCGCCGTCCGGTGGCTCGGCTCGCGGCCCCGGCGGCGCAGCGTGGAACCGCCGCCTCGGGCGCGCCGCCGTGCCCGGCGCGCCCGCCACCGCTCGCGCCGCCCCGGCGGGCGGGCGCGCTCGCGCGCGGACGGTTCGGTGAAGACGGCGCTCCTGACGAAGTCCTCGTCGAACACGGGCTCGTCGAAATCTGCGGCCATGGGACTCTCCGGCGCGGGGGGCTCGTCGTGCGCCCCAGGCTAATGGACGCGGCCGACGCTCCCCCGGCCGCCGCGTTCCGGCGAGCCGCCTTCCCGAGGCGCCGGCCGCGTGTCCGCCCTGGCCGGGAGGCCCCGGGGAGCCGGGCGTCCGGTGCGGGATCCCTCTGACCGGGACCGCCCTTCCCCCGGAAAGTTAGAACACGTTACAGTCAAAGGCGAATCCTGTTCTAGGAATTCTGTTCTACAAGGAGACCGCATGGGTACCCCGGTGATCGTCGAGGCGGTGCGCACGCCGCTCGGCAAGCGTGGCGGCTGGCTCGCGGGCCTGAAGCCGATGGCCGTCCTCGCGCACGCCATGAACGCCGTCGTCGAACGCTCCGGCATCGACGCCGCCGAGGTGGAGCAGGTCTTCGCGGGCTGCGTCACGCAGGCCGGCGAGCAGGGATCGCACATCGGCCGCTACTCCTGGCTGTACGCCGGGCTGCCGTGGCAGGCCGGCGTGACCACGATCGACGCGCAGTGCGGCTCCTCGCAGCAGGGTGTGCACCTCGCGGCGTCCCAGATCGCGGCCGGCGTCGTGGACGTCGCGATCGGCTGCGGCGTCGAGGTGATGAGCCGCGCCCCGCTCGGCAGCAACGTCCTGCCCGCCAACCCGCGGCCCGACGACTGGTCGCTCGACATGCCGAACCAGTTCGAGGCCGCCGAGCGGATCGCCGCCCGCCGCGGCATCACCCGCGCCGACCTCGACGCGTTCGGCGCCCGCTCCCAGCAGCTCGCCGCCAAGGCCTGGGCGGACGGCCGCTTCGACCGCGAGATCGCCCCCATCGCCGCGCCCGTCCTGGACGCCGAGGGCGACGTCACCGGCGAGACCCGCGAGGTCACCCGCGACCAGGGCCTGCGCGAGACGACCGCGGACGGGCTCGCCAAGCTGAAGCCCGTCCTCGGCCCCGAGGGCCTGCACACGGCGGGCACCTCCTCGCAGATCTCCGACGGCGCCGCCGCCGTCCTGCTCATGTCGGAGGAGAAGGCGCGGGCCCTCGGGCTGCGGCCGCGCGCCCGCATCCGGGCGCAGGCCCTCGTCGGCGGCGAGCCGTACTACCACCTGGACGGCCCGGTGCAGTCGACCGAGCGCGTCCTCCAGCGCTCCGGCATGACGATGGGCGACATCGACATCACCGAGATCAACGAGGCGTTCGCGTCGATCGTGCTGTCCTGGGCGGCGGTCCACAAGCCGGACATGGACAAGGTCAACGTCAACGGCGGCGCCATCGCCATCGGGCACCCCGTCGGCGCGACCGGCGCGCGGCTGATCACCACCGCGCTGCACGAGCTGGAGCGCCGCGACGCGGGCACGGCCCTCGTCACGATGTGCGCGGGCGGCGCCCTCTCCACCGCCACGATCCTGGAAAGGGTCTGAACACCGTCCGACAGAGTCACGACAGGCGCGAAAGGCGGTCTCGGTGCAGCCGGAACCTGAGGACCTCGGCGGGGGGCTGTGGAGCGTTCCCGTCCCCATCCCGGACAACCCCCTCGCGTACACGCTGGTGTACGCGCTGGAGAGCCCCCGGGGGCCCGTCCTGATCGACGCGGGCTGGCAGCACGAGGACGCCTGGGCGTCCCTGCGCGACGGGCTCGGCACGTTCGGGATCGACGTCGCCGACGTGCACGGGGTGGTCGTCACCCACTTCCACCCCGACCACTCGGGTCTCGCCGGCCGGGTCCGGGAGGCGTCCGGCGCCTGGATCGCCATGCACCACGCCGACGCCGCGATCGTCCGGCTCTTCCACGAGGTCGGGCACGGCGGGCGGCGCGCGTTCGAGCTGACCGCGCTCCGCCGCGCCGGCGCGGCCGAGTCGGACCTGACCGGGCCGACCCAGCCGGCCCGGGTCTCGCCGCCCGCGATCCCGGACCGCGAGCTGTCCGACGGCGACCTGGTGGACGTGCCCGGCCGCCGGCTGCGGGCCGTCTGGACGCCCGGCCACTCCCCCGGCCACATCTGCCTGAACCTGGAGGACGGCGACCGCATCTTCACCGGTGACCACGTCCTGCCGCGCATCACCCCGCACATCGGCCTCTACCCGTACGACACCCCGGACGTGGACCCGCTGAGCGGCTTCCTCGGCTCGCTCGACAAGGTGTCCGCCATGGGCGTGGACGAGGTCCTGCCCGCCCACCAGTACCGCTTCCGCGGCCTCGGGGAGCGCGCCCGCGAGATCATCGCCCACCACGAGGAGCGCCTCGCGGAGGTGGCGGCGCTGCTGTCGTCGACCCCCGTCACCCTCTGGGACCTCACCGCCGGCCTCACCTGGCGCCACCCGTGGGCGGACATGGCCCAGCAGGCCCGCCGGATGGCCGCCGCCGAGGCCGCCGCCCACCTGCGCACCCTGGAGACCCGGGGCGTCGCCCGCCGCGAGGGCACCGACGACCCCCTCCGCTACAGACTCCGCTGACCCGCCCCCGCGGGTCCGGGCGGGTGCGTCGTGGGTCACTCTCCTGGGCGAGACCCTTGATGAGACTGGAGTCTCATGTTAGAACCTGTTCTAGGTGCGTTGCACCAAGCAAGCGCTCAAACGGCCTGCTCGCCTCGTGTGGTCTCCACCCCGGCACGAAGGATCTTCCATGGCACTCGCGACGTCCCCCGACTCCCTCGCCCGGGCCTTCCGGGCCCCCGAGATCGACATCATCGATCCGGGCGTCTACGAGCGCGGCGGGATCCCGCACCGCCAGTTCCAGTGGCTGCGCGACAACGACCCCGTCCACTGGCACCCGGACCCCAACGACGGCGTGCCGGGCTTCTGGGCGATCACGCGGCACGAGGACGTGGTCTCGGTGTCGCGCCGCGCCGACCCGTACTCCTCGCACGAGCGGACGTCGATGTTCGAGGAGTTCTCCAGCGACGACATCGCCATGTACGGGCAGATGATGCTGTTCCAGGACCCGCCGGACCACACCCGGCTGCGCGCCCTGGTCAACAAGGGCTTCACCCCGCGGATGATCGGGCGGCTGGAGGACCACATCCGCAAGATCTGCAACGAGCTGATCGACGAGGCCGCCCCGCTGGGCGAGTGCGACTTCGTCGAGCGGTTCGCGGCGCCGCTGCCGCTGTACACGATCTGCGAGCTGCTCGGCGCGCCGATGGAGGACCGCGAGAAGATCTTCCACTGGTCGAACAAGCTCGTCGCGTTCAACGACCCCGAGTTCATCGGGGGCCGCGAGGAGTCGACGCTGTGCGCCGCCGAGTTCGCCGAGTGGGGCGGGCAGCTCGCCGCGGCGCGCGAGTCCACGCCGCGCGACGACATCGTGACCAAGCTGCTGACGCCCGACGCCGACGGCGGCAGGATCACGCTGGAGGAGTTCCAGCTGTTCGTGATCATGCTGTCGATCGCCGGGAACGAGACCACCCGGACCGCCACCGCGGGCGGCATGATCGCCTTCTTCGAGCGGCCGGACCAGTGGGCCCGGCTGCGGGAGGACCGCAGCCTGCTGCCGAAGGCGGTCGAGGAGATCGTCCGCTGGGTCAGCCCGATCAACCAGTTCCGCCGGACGGCCCTGGTGGACACCGAGATCGGCGGGCAGCAGATCAAGGCCGGGGACAAGGTCGTGATGTTCTACGGGTCCGCGAACCGCGACGAGCGCGTGTTCGAGAACCCGTTCGCCTTCGACGTGGCGCGCGACCCGAACCCGCACATCGGCTTCGGCGGCGGCGGCCCGCACTACTGCCTGGGCACGCACCTCGCGCGGATGAACCTGCGGATCATCTTCGAGACGATCCTGGAGCGCATGCCCGACATCGAGCTCGCCGGGAAGCCGCGCCGCTTGCGGTCCAACTTCGTCAACGGCTACAAGGAGATCCCGGTGCGTTTCACGCCCTCGGCCCCCCTGGGAGGTTGACGGCGCCCATCACTCCGGACGAGGAGGTTCGAGGCGATGACCACCACCCCCGACATCGAACTGGTCGACCCCGGCGCGTACGAGCACAGCGGCGTCCCGCACGGGCAGCTGGCCTGGCTGCGCGAGCACGAGCCGGTGTTCCGGCACCACGGCGACCCGGAGCGGGGCTACCCCCCGTTCTGGGCGATCACCCGGCACGAGGACGTCGTGCACGTGTCGCGGCATCCGGAGCTCTTCTCGTCCTGGCGGCGGCTCGCGCTGTTCGACGAGCCCCCGGAGGAGCACCTCGTCCTGCAGCGGATGATGATGCTCAACCAGGACCCGCCGGAGCACACGCGCAAGCGGAGCATCGTCAACCGGGGTTTCACCCCGCGCGCGATCGGCGCGCTGGAGCAGCACATCCGCGACATCTGCCGGCTGCTCGTGGCCGAGACCGCCGAGCGCGGGGAGGAGGCCGACTTCGTCCGCGACCTGGCGGCGCCGCTGCCGCTGTACGTGATCTGCGAGCTGCTCGGCGCGCCGCCCGAGGACCGGGAGAAGATCTTCCACTGGTCGAACACGCTGATCGGCGGGGACGACCCGGAGTTCCAGCGGACGCCGGAGGAGGGCCAGGAGGCGGCGACCGAGCTGTACGCCTACGCCAACGAGCTGGCGGCGGCCCGGAAGGAGAACCCGCGCGAGGACATCGTCACCCGGCTGCTCCAGCCGGACGCCGGCGGGGAGGTGCTGACCGGGGACGAGTTCGAGCTGTTCGTGCTGCTGCTGTCGGTCGCCGGGAACGAGACGACCCGGAACGCGGCCTCCGGCGGCATGCACGCGCTGCTGGAGCATCCGCTCGAGTGGGAGCGGCTGAAGGCCGACCCGTCCCTGGTCCGGACGGCGGTGGACGAGATCGTCCGCTGGGTCACCCCGGTCAACCTGTTCCGGCGGACGGCCGTCCGGGACACCGAGATCCGCGGCCGGAAGATCGCCGAGGGCGACAAGGTCGTGGTGTTCTACTCCTCCGCCAACCGCGACGAGGCCGTGTTCGCCGACCCGTACCGCTTCGACGTGGGACGGGACCCGAACCCGCACCTCGGCTTCGGCGGCGGGGGTCCGCACTTCTGCCTGGGGTCCCATCTCGCCCGGCTTGAGCTGAGTGTGCTCTTCGAAACACTCTTGGACGCCATGCCCAATATTGAACTCAGCGGTAACGTTCGCAGGCTAAGGTCTAGTTTCATCAATGGGGTAAAGGAGATGCCGGTACGGGTGCGTCCGGCGTCCCTCGACTGACGGGAGTGGTGCGTGGGCAGGGGACGGCGTGGGTGAGGCAGGCGAGGCGGGCGGTCCGTTGCGGGTGGCCCTGCTCTCGTACCGCAGCAAGCCGCACTGCGGCGGGCAGGGCGTCTACCTCCGGCACCTGAGCAGGGAGCTGGTCGATCTCGGGCACGAGGTGGAGGTCATCTCCGGCCAGCCGTATCCGGAGCTCGACCGCGAGGAGATCACCCTCACCAAGCTGCCGAGCCTTGACCTGTACCGGGACGAGGACCCCTTCCGCACCCCTGCCCTCGGCGAGTTCCGCGACTGGCTGGACGTCCTGGAGTTCGCGCACATGAAGACGGGCGGCTTCCCCGAGCCGCTGACGTTCAGCCTGCGCGCCCTGCGGCTGCTGCGCGGGCGCCGCCGCGACTTCGACGTCGTGCACGACAACCAGGTGCTCGGCCTCGGCAACCTCGGCATCGCCCGGCTCGGGCTGCCGCTGGTGACGAGCATCCACCACCCGATCAGCGTCGACCGGCGGATCGACATCGAGGCCGCCCGCGGCCTCAAGCAGAAGCTCGGCAAGCGCCGCTGGTACGGGTTCGTCGGGATGCAGTCGCAGGTGTCGCGGCGGATCGGGCCCGTGCTGACGGTGTCGGAGTCGTCCAAGGTCGACATCGTCAAGGACTTCAAGGTCGACCCGCGCGACATCGAGATCCTGCCGCTCGGCGTCGACACCCGGATCTTCCACCCGCGCGGCGAGCGCGTCCCCGGCCGGATCGTCGCGATGGCCAGCGCCGACGCGCCGATCAAGGGCGTGGACGTGCTGCTGCGCGCGGTCGCCAAGGTCGCCACCGAGCGGGACGTCCACGTGATCGTGGTCAGCCGGCCGCGGAAGGACGGCCCGACCGAGCGGCTCGTGCGCGAGCTGGCGCTCGGCGAGCGGGTCCGGTTCGTCAGCGGCATCAGCGACGACGAGCTGGGCGAGCTGCTGGCGTCCGCGGAGATCGCCGTCGTGCCCTCGCGCTACGAGGGGTTCTCCCTCCCGGCCGTGGAGCACATGGCGTCCGGAACGCCGCTGGTGGCGAGCCGCGCCGGCGCGCTGCCCGAGGTCGTCGGCGACGCCGGCGTCCTGGTCGCCCCGGGCGACGTGGAGGAACTGGCCGCGACCCTGCACCGCCTGCACGACTCCGCCGAGGAGCGTGCGCGGGTGGGAGCCGCCGGCCTCGCGCGCGTCCAGGAGCGGTTCGCCTGGCCCGCCGTGGCGCAGGCCACCGTGGAGCACTACCGCGCCGCCATCACCCAGCAGAACTACCGGCGTCTAGCCGCGCGCAAGGGCAAGTGAGGGAGCGTCCGCAGACGCGTCCCTGTACGGAAGGAGCACGACCCTGCTGACCGTGGATTTCCAGCGGTTCCGCATCTCCCCCGGAGACCGCGTCCTCGACATGGGATGCGGCGCCGGACGGCACGCCTTCGAGCTGTACCGGCGGGGTGCGCACGTCGTGGCCTTCGACCAGGACGCCGGGGAGCTGTCCGGCGTCGACAAGATGTTCGGGGCGATGCGCCTCGAAGGCCAGGTGCCCGAGGACGCGACCGCCGAGACCGTGCAGGGCGACGCGCTGGACCTGCCGTTCCCCGACGACCACTTCGACGCGATCATCGCGTCCGAGGTGCTGGAGCACATCCCCGACGACATGCGGGCGATGCGGGAGCTGCTGCGCGTCCTCAAGCCGGGCGGCAGGCTGGCGGTGACGGTGCCGAGCTGGCTGCCCGAGCGCGTCTGCTGGGCCCTCTCGGAGGACTACCACACCGCCCCCGGCGGGCACGTGCGGATCTACACCCGCGCCGAGCTGGAGGCCAAGCTGAAGTCGGTCGGCTTCCGGGTCGGCGGCCACCACCACGCGCACGGGCTGCACGCCCCGTACTGGTGGATCAAGTGCGCGGTGGGGGTGGACAACGACGGCAACCCGCTCGCCAAGGCCTACCACCAGATCCTCGTCTGGGACATCATGAAGCGGCCGCTCGCGACCCGGCTGGCCGAGCGCGTGATGAACCCGCTGATCGGCAAGAGCGTCGTCGTCTACTTCGCCAAGCCCGCGGCGCCGGACGCGCCGGCGGCCCCGGCCAAGGAGACGGCGGATGCGGTCTGAGACCGCGCCGCCCTCGGTCCCCGGAGTCCTGACGGCGGACGACGTCGTCGCCACCGCGCGGAGCATCGCGGCCCAGCAGGAGCCGTCCGGCGCGATCCCGTGGTTCTCGCCGACGCACGGCGTCCCCGGGCACGTGGACGCCTGGAACCACGTCGAGGCCGCGATGGCGCTGTCGGTCGCCGGGCTCGGCGCGGAGGCCAGGCGGGCCTACGAGTGGCTGCGCGGCGTCCAGCGCCCGGACGGGTCGTGGCCCGCGAAGTGGGTGCTGGGCGAGGTCACCGAGCCGGGCGGCGAGTCCAACCACGCCGCCTACGTCGCGGTGGGCGTGTGGCACGAGCTGCTGACCACCGGGGACGAGGACTTCGCGCGGCACATGTGGCCGGCGGTCCGGCGGGCGATCGACTTCACGCTCGGGCTGCAGACCGGGCGCGGCGAGATCATCTGGATCCGGCACGAGGACGGCGAGCCGTCCGACCACGCCCTGCTGACCGGCTGCTCGTCCATCTACCAGTCGCTGCGCTGCGCGGTCGCGCTGGCCGAGCGGCTCGGCGAGCACCAGCCGGACTGGGAGCTGGCCGCCGACCAGCTCGGGCACGTGGTGGCCGCGCATCCGGAGGCGTTCGCCGACAAGAGCCGCTGGTCGATGGACTGGTACTACCCGGTGCTCGGCGGGCCCGTCCGGGGCGCGGACGCGGCGCGCCGCTTCGACGAGGGCTGGGACACGTTCGTGGTGCCGGGCCTCGGCTGCCGCTGCGTGTCGGACCAGCCGTGGGTGACCGCGGCGGAGAGCTGCGAGCTGGTGCTGGCGCTGGACGCCGCGGGCGACCGCGACCGCGCGCTGGAGCTGTTCGCCACCATCCAGCACCTCCGGCACGAGGACGGCTCGTACTGGACGGGCTGGCAGTTCGAGAACGAGCGCCACTTCCCCGGGGACCGCTCCACCTACACGGCGGCGGCGGTGGTCCTGGCGGCGGACGCGCTGGCGGACGCCTCCCCCGGCGCCCGGCTGTTCAAGGAGATCGCGGGACGGCCGCTCGGGCCGTCGGAGGCGTCCGACCCGCTGGCGTGCGGCTGCGCGCTCGTCGCGGCCGCCAACCGCGCCTGACCCGCTCCCCGGACGGGGCACGGGTCAGGCGGGCCTGCTCAGGCGAGCATCTTCAGGCGGTCCGGGCTGGACGTGCTCGCTCAGGCGGGCTCGTTCTGGGCGGGGGTGAGCGGGTCGGCGACGCTTACGCGTTCCAGGACGCGCAGCGAGCCCTCCACACGGCGCTCCTCGAACGCGCCGCTCGCCAGCGCCCGCTGGTAGAGGCGGTAAGGGGCCTGGCCCCCGTCCGCCGGGTCGGGGAAGACGTCGTGGATCACAAGGGCCCCGCCGACAGCGACGTGCGGAGCCCAGCCCTCGTAGTCGCCCCGCGCGTGCTCCTCGGCGTGGCCGCCATCGATGAACAGCAGCGCCAGCGGCGTCCGCCAGAACGCCGAGACGGTGCGGGACTGCCCGACGATGGCGACGACCTCGTCCTCCAGCCCGGCCGCGAGGATCGTCTTGCGGAACTTGGGCAGGGTGTCCATCCGGCCGGTGCTCGGGTCGACCAGGGACGGGTCGTGGTGCTCCCAGCCCGCCTGGTTCTCCTCCGAGCCGTGGTGGTGGTCGACGGTGACCAGGACCGTGCCCGCCAGCCTGGCGGCCGTCCCCAGGTACACGGCGGACTTGCCGCAGTAGGTGCCGACCTCCAGCATCGGCCCGGTCGCGGCCAGGCGGGCGCCGTACTCCAGGCCCGTCTCGTACAGGGCGAGGCCCTCGCCGTCCGGCATGAAGCCCTTGGCGCCGCGCGCGGCGCGCAGCAGCTCGGCGGGCATCGGCGTTCCCGCCGGCGGTGCGTCGTCGCTGGTCGTCCCCGGTCCGGTGGACGCCTTGGTGTGGGTCATCGATCTCCTCCGTCGGGGCACCATATCCGACATAGCCGGGATGAGACCCGAGTCTCACCCCGAGTCTTGCCGGACCGCGCTGGAACGTGTTCTACTTTCGAGGTGAACCACCCGTTTCCGAACGATATTCGGTAGGTTGACGGGTGTGTCCTCTCGAACGGAGCAGACGATGAGAGTACGAGTCGACCCGCTGGTGTGCGAGGCGAACGCCGTGTGCGTCGGGCTCGCCCCCGAGGTGTTCGACCTCAACGACGACGACGAGCTGCAGATCCTGCGGCCGGACGTCCCGCCCGAGGAGCAGGACCGCGTGCGGCACGCGGTGCGGTCGTGCCCGAAGGCCGCGCTGACGCTGGAGGAGTAGCCGGACGGCTGCCCGCCCCCCGTTCACCCACCCCAGACCCCCGGTAACAGCTCAGGCACAGTGGAGGCAGCCATGGCACGCGCCGCGGTACTGCATGCGGTCGGCGACAAGGAACTCGACCTGCGCGACGACGTCTCGACGATCGATCCGGGTCCCGACCAGGTGAAGGTCAGGATCAAGGCGACCGGGGTCTGCCACTCCGACCTGTCCACCATGACGGGCGTGCTGCCCTCGGCGCTGCCGACGGTCATCGGGCACGAGGGCGCCGGGGTCGTGGCGGAGGTCGGCGACCGGGTGACCGGCGTCCGGCCCGGCGACCACGTCGTCGTCAACTGGACCCCCGACTGCGGGGAGTGCGCCGAGTGCCTGCGCGGCGAGCCGTACCTGTGCATGACCTACCTCGCGCGGTCGTTCTCCGAGCCGGGGTTCAAGCTCGGCGACGGCAGCCCCGCGTTCGGCATGGCGGGCGCCGGCACCTGGGCGGAGGAGATCGTGCTGCCCCGCCGCGGCGTGATCAAGATCGCGGAGGACATCCCGTTCGAGTTCGCGGCCCTGCTCGGCTGCGGCATCCCCACCGGCGTCGGCGCCGTGATCAACACGGCGAAGGTGACGCCGGGCTCCAAGGTCGCGGTGGTCGGCGCGGGCGGTGTCGGGCTCTCGGTCATCCAGGGCGCGCGGATCGCGGGCGCGTCCACCATCCTCGCGATCGACCCGAACGAGGCCAAGCACTCGATCGCCGAGCAGTTCGGCGCGACCCACACGGCGACGCTGGACGGCCTGGAGGAGGCCAAGGGGCTGCTCACCGGCGGCGCCGGCTTCGACTACACCTTCGAGGTCGTCGGCAAGTCGGCGGCGATCACCACGGCGTGGAACGCGACCCGGCGCGGCGGCGACGTCATCGTGGTGGGCGCGGGCGCCTTCGACGACAACTGGAGCCAGACCGCCTTTGCGCTGCTGTTCGACGGCAAGAGCCTGAAGGCGTCCCTGTACGGCGGCTGCGACCTCAAGCGCGACATCCCGCTGTTCGTCGACCTCTGGCGCGCCGGGAAGCTCGACATCGACGGCCTCATCAGCCGCCGGATCGGCTTCGAGGACCTCAACGACGCCGTCCGCGCCCTGAACAACGGCGAAGTGATCCGCCAGGTCGTCCTGTTCGACTGAGTCCCCCGATCTGCGGCGCGCCGTCCCGCAAACCGCGCCCATCCCGGGACGGCGCGCCGCATGTTTCGCGGACGCGTATCATCCATGTCTGTTCTGTCGGGCTGCGAGTCGGGCTTGGAGCGCGGGTGGTGCACGGTCTGCGGAGGCTCCCGGCCACGGCGGCGATCGCGATGGGGCTCTTGGGGCCGCTCGTCCCGGTCGCCGCGGCACAGGCGGCGCCGCGGGCCGTCCGGATCCATGACATCCAGGGCGCCGCGCACCTCTCCCCCCTGAAGGGCTCGGCGGTCGCCGGGGTGCCGGGCGTCGTGACGGCGGTGACCACCAACGGCTTCTGGATGCAGGACCCGCGCCCCGACAGGAGCCCGGCGACGTCCGAGGGCGTCTTCGTCTTCACCCGCACCCGGCCGGAGGCGGCGGTCGGCGACGCGGTCCGGGTGGACGGCAGGGTCAGCGAGTTCCGGCCGGACGGCGGCTCGTCGGGCGGGCTCACCCGGACCGAGATCGACGCGACCGCCGCCAAGGTCGACGCGCACGGGACGCCGCTGCCGCCCGCCACCCCGCTCGGCCCGGGCGGGCGCAGGGCACCGGGCGTCATCGAGCGCGGAGTCGGGGACGTCGAGCGCGGCGGCGCGTTCGACCCGCGCCGCGACGCCCTCGACTTCTACGAGGCCCTCGAAGGCATGCGGATCGAACTGCGCGACGCCGTCGCGGCCGGTCCGTCCCGCTACGGCGAGCTGCCCGTGCTGCCCTCGGGCGGCGCGGGCGCCGGGCCGCGGACGGCCCGCGGCGGCGTCCTCCTGCGCGACGGCGACGCCAACCCCGAGCGGGTCATCCTCGACGACGCGCTCGCCCCGCTGCCCGGCATGGACGTCGGCGACCGGCTGCCCGGCGCGAACCGCGGCGTCCTCGACTACTCCTACGGCGACTACAAGCTGCTCCTCACCGCGACGCCGCGGCGCGCCCCGGGCGGGCTCGCCCGCGAGGCGACCCGGGCGCAGCGCCCCGGCGAGCTCGCGGTCGCCACCGTCGGGCTCGACGGGCTGAGCCCCGACGCCCCGGCCGCGCGGTTCGACGCCGCGGCGCGCGACATCGTGGACGGCCTGAGCTCCCCCGACCTCGTCGCGGTGAGCGGCCTCGGCGACAACAGCGGCGCGGACGACGACGGCACCGTCACCGACGACCAGAGCGTCGCGCAGCTGATCACGGCGATCAGCGCGGCGGGCGGCCCCGCTTACGACTGGCGGTCGGTCGACCCGCGCGACAACGCCGACGGCCGCAAGGGCGCCAACGAGCGGGTGGGGTTCCTGTTCCGCACCGACCGCGGGCTCGCGTTCGTCGACCGGCCGTCGCTGTCGGAGCCCGTCCCGGACGACCCGCCCGCGCGGCCCGACCCGGCCGTCACCCCGGTCAGGGCGGTCCCGCGCGGCGGCACGGCCGGGCTCACGCTGAGCCCCGGGCGGATCGCGCCGGGCGACGCCGCGTGGGCCGGCACCCGCAAGCCGATCGCCGGGGAGCTGACCTGGCGGGGCCGCCGCATCATCGTCGTCGCCAACCAGTGGTTCCCCCGCACCGGCGACGACCAGCCGCTGTTCGGCCGCCGCCAGCCGCCCGCCCAGCCCACCCAGTGGCGCCGGGACGCGCAGGCCCGCGTGGTCGCGGGCTTCGTGAACTCCGTCCGGAGGGTGGACGCGCGCGCCAGCGTGATCGTGGCGGGCGACCTCGGCGACCGCGGGACGTCCGCGCCGGTCCGCACCCTCGCCGCGGGCGCGGGGCTCGCCGACCTGCCCGCCGAACTGCCCGCGGGCGACCGCTACACGGCGATCACCGGCGGCAACGCCGAGGACCTCGACCACATCCTGCTGAGCCGGGCGCTGCGCGGGAGCCGGCACGAGTACGACGTGGTGCACCGCAACGCGGAGTTCGCCGACCGCGCCGGCGACCGCGACCCCACGGTCGTCCGCATCGCACTGGCCGGAAGATAACGCTCCCCGATTTTGGGGGCTGCCAAAAAGTACGGAACGGTAACGTCCGGAACGCCTCCGAGGTTTTCTTCCCGGCCGGTGGGGCAGCGACCGATCGGCACAACCCCCCACCGGGAGGAGACGCCTTCCATGGCGACCCGATATCGGCCGCACATCGGTCTGTTCGGCCTCATCTACCTGGTCATCGGCGTGTTCATCGCCTGGGACCGCGGCTACATCAACGAGGGCCTGGTCGCGAAGATCATCAGCGCGCTGCTGGCGATCTTCCTGTGGGTCCTCGTACTGCTCGGCGTGGACTTCCACATCGAGTTCTGACCCCCCGGAACCGGGCACGGGCCGCCCCGCACCCCCGCCGCGGGGCGGCCCGTGTCCTGAAGAGCGGGCCGTCTCCCGCGCGACAGGTGCACGTCGCCGCTCCGGTCATAGACCACACAGTGCGGCGAACGTTACTTTCCGCTCATGACGAAAAAAGACTGTAGTTGCGGACACGGCAGCGGATGCTCGTGCGCGAAGGGCTGCTCCTGCGGCTGCAACGGCTGACCGTCGCCCGGCCCTGGCCGCGGATCCCGAAGGGCGCCCCCGGGCTCACCGGGGTGCGGGGGCGCGCCAGAGGATCGGGGAGTCGGTCTCGGTTCCGGTGGCCAGGACCATGGAACCCATGGCGGTCAGGGCGGTGAGGCGCTGGTCGCCGGGTCCGGCGAGCCCGGGCACGGCGAGGCGCCGCCACCCCGTCCCGTCGCGGGACGCCAGGACCACCGCGTCGTCCTTCGCGGAGGCCGCCGCGACGAAGCCGGCGGGAGTCGCCGCGATGGCGGTGGCGGCCAGGCCCGCTCCCAGATCGCGCCGCGTCCAGGTCGCGCCCGCGTCGGTGGACACCAGCGCGGCGGCGTCGCCGGCGATCGCGACCAGGGTGTCGCCCTTGGCGGCGACATGGGTGAGAGGCGCGGTGAGGCCGGGCGGGAGCTTGGCGGCCGTCCACTTGAGGCCGTCCGGCGACGTCCACGCCGCGGGCTCCTTGCCGCGGCCGCCGACCGCGACGTAGGCCCTGCTCGTCGCGGCCACGTCGGACGCGGCGCCGTCCAGGCCCGCGCGGGTCCAGGCGCGTAGATCGGCCGAGCGCCAGGCCGCGCCGGTCCCGACCGCGACGTAGCCGGACGGGCCTGCGGCGGCGGCGACGGGCGGCGGGCCCGCCGGGAACTCGGGCTTCTGCCAGGTGAGCCCGTCCTGCGAGGTCATCGCGAGAGGGCCGGAGGACGCGCCCGCCACGCGGCCGACCGCCAGCCAGCCGCGCCCGCCGTGGACGGCGTCCGACAGCCCGCCGGCCGTGGCCGGGAACCCGGCGCGCTTCCACGCGCGGCCGTCCGGGGCCGTCCAGATCGCCGCGTTGCCGTTGGTACTGCCCACCGCGACGGAGAGGCCGGGCGCCGCGGCGAGCGACCTGACCGAGCGCTCCGGGTGGACGGCGCCCGGGACGGTGCGGAGGTCCACGCCGAGCAGGTAGCCGTCGTCGCCCTGCCGCCCGGAGACGGCGACCTTCCCGTTCGCGACCGTCAGCCCGCTGCCGCGCACCGGCGCCGGGACGGTGCCGCCCGGCTGCCAGGTGCGGCCGTCGGTGCTGCGCAGGACGGTGTGCGCGCCCTTCGCGCCCTCGACGATGACGGCGAGGCCCGAGGGGGTGCCGTCGAAGCGGTCGACGCCCGCGCCGCCGAACCGGCTCGCGGCCTGCCACCGGGCGCCGTCCGCCGAGGTGAACAGGACGCCGAAGCGCTTGGTCCTGCGGTGCTTCTTGCGGCCGGTGGTCTGCCTGCCCTCGCGGACGGTCGCGAACCCGCCGGGCCCGACCGCCAGGCCCTTCGTCGGTCCGTACGAGCCCTGCGCCTGCGGGACAGCGGCGAGCGCCCACGTCCGGCCGCCGTCGGTGGACCGCCAGAGGCCGTCGGCGCGCACGGTCCGCGTGACCTTCCTCTTGCCGCGCTTCTGGGTGACCCTCCTGCCGTACGTGCCGTGGGCGACGACCACGTCGCCGGACGCCGCCACGCGGTCGAAGGCGGTGATCCCCGCGGCGTCGGCGCGCTGCCACGCCCGCCCGTCCGCCGAGCTCCAGGCGACCGCGCGGCCGCCGGACGCGCCCACGGCGAGGAAGCCCCGGCCAGTGCGCGCAAGATCGTTCACCTGGTCGGACGGTGTGAAGCCCGCGGCGGGCGGGCGGCGCGTCCAGGTCGCGGCGTCCTCGCTCGTCCATGCCACGACGCCGCCCGCGGACGTCCGGCCGAGCGCCGCCCAGCGGCCGGCCCCGCCGTCGACGAGGCGCGGGGTGTCGCCGGGAGGGACGGCGGAGCCGTCCGCGGTGCGCAGCCGAGCGAGCGACCAGGCGTGCCCCGCATCGGCGGAGACGAGGAAGCGGGTCTGTTCGCGGCCGGGGACGCCGTCGCCCTCGGTGCCCGCCGCGACGACGGTCGCGCCCGCCGAGGCGATGGTCGTGAGGTCCTGGACGAGGCCGTCGCCCGTGGCCGCCGGATCGGAGGCGAACAGCTCGCCCGCCGCGATCGGCGCGGGGACGCCCGTCCCGTCCGGCCCGTCGTCGCCCCGGGACACGGCGAAGATGACGCCGCCGGCGACCACGGCGAGCCCGGCCGCGACCGCCGCACGCGCGCGCAGCCGCCGCGTCGGCCCCGACCTCATCACGGGGCGCGGCAGGGGCCGCGGCGGACCGGCCACCAGGACGTCGTGCGGGTCGGGCTTCACCGGGCGCGGCCGGACCGCGTTCGGCTGCGGGGGCTTCGGCCGCGCGGGGACCTGCGAGGGGTTCGGCTGCGTGGCCTTCGGCTCCGGGGGCGCGGGCGGGGCGCTCGCGGCCACCGCCACGCCGGGCTTCGACCGGGTGCGCGCCTTCGCCGAAGGCGTCGCAGGGGCGGCGCCGGCGCGTTCGGGATCGGCGCGGACGGCGTTGCGGCTCGCGGGGCGCTGCTCGGCGCTCCGGGGCGGGGCGCCGTGGCCCCACTCCAGCCCGGCCGCCCGCCACGCCTCGTAGGCGCGCTGCCAGGGCGACAGCGTGGCGGGCATGTCGGCGAGGTCGCCCGCGACGCCGAAGGTGAGGCGCCGCCGCACGTGGCGTGAGTCCGCCGGGCCCTCCTCGGCCGTCCGCCGGGCCTCGTGCTGCTCCGGGGTCCTCGCCGCCACACGCGCTCCTTCACGGTCCCAGTCGAGTCACCATCAAATCGCGCCACGGGTGCCCTTGTACTGACATCACGTGAACGGCGGCCGATGGGGGCCGCGGGAGCGTTCTATCACCTCACGCCCGAGATATCCGATCTTTCGCTTCGATCGCCCCCTTGTAGGCATAGCCCCGGACGCGCAGGACCGGCGCCCCGGCTCCCGGGTCGCCGCGGACCTCCGCGGACACGCCCAGGCCGTCGGCCTCCACGCGGACGCCCGGCGGCACCACGATCTGCACGGTGGACTTGTAGGCGAGCACCCACAGGGTCGTGACCTCCCCGTCCAGGTCGGCGTCGCGGAGGTCCAGCAGGCCCGTCCCCTTGTAGACGACGGTGGTGAACCGCTCGGGCAGCCGCCACCGCCCGGCCCGGGTGACCGAGCCCTTGTAGGCGACCTGGAACCGGCCCGCGGGCGCGTTCCCGGCCTCTTCCCGGGTGGTCCGCCCGGACGGCAGGTCGGCGGCCAGCGCGTTCAGGTCGTCGTGGGTGCGGGCGGCGAGGGCCAGGTCGCTGCGCTCGTCCAGCTCCGACTCGCTCAGCCGACCCTCGGCGAAGGCCGTGTGGAGCCGGACGAGCATCTCGTCGCGGTCGCGGTCCGAGGCGCGCACGGCGGGCGCGGCCCGGTCTTGCTCGACGCTCATCGCATCTCTCCTTCGGGGCGTTCCGCCTCCGCAGCCTGCGCCCTCCAGCGGGTGGAGGGTCAAGACGCGATGTATCGTAACTCGCCGCCGCTCGGCTTTCGAGACATTCGGCCGCATCCCGACGCGCGATCATGGCTGACCTCTTTCCGGACGCCCGTCCAGTAGATTCGGATCAGCCCGTTCATCGAGGCGAGGGGGGCGATCCATGGGCGGGACGCTCGGCCGCGCGCACGGTCCGTACACGCTGTACGACCTCGACGCGCTGCCCGAGGAGGGCCGCCGGTACGAGCTCGCCGACGGCTGGCTGAACGAGCTGCCCGGCGACCTCTGGCACGACCACGCGGCCGAACAGCTCAAGACCGTCCTGAAGGAGGCGGCGCGGCAGGCGGACGCCGACGTGCACGTCGCCGGCGCCCCGCAGGACGTCACGACCCCGGCGGGCGTCCGCAAGCCGGACGTGTTCGTCGTCGCGCGCGACGTGGCCCGCGCGGCGCTCGAACGCCGGACCCGCACCTACTACGGCCCCGACCTCCTCCTCGTCGCCGAGGTCATCACGCCGCGCACGGTCAACGAGCAGATCGACCGCGTCCGCAAGGTGGACGAGTACGCCGCGACCGGCATCCCGCACTACTGGCTCGTCGACCTGGAGCCGCGTCCCGCCGTCACCCTGCTGGAACTGCGGGACGGCCGCTACGAGCTGGCCGGCAAGGCGCGCTCCGGGGAGACCATCTCCTTGGATCGCCCCTACCCGATCGCCTTCGATCCGGCGCGCCTCTCCGAAATGGACTAGCTGTGTTTATAGCGTCTTTCTCCTCCTTCGGGCCTTGAAGGCCCTCCATCGTCGAAAAACGCGGGCGATCGCTGGCATCGCTCCGGCTCGCCTGGCGGCTCACTGCGCGATCAGATTCTTGCTTCGCTCGAATCTGCCTTCGGACGCGATCGCAACCCTGAGGTTGCTGCGTGGTTGCGGCGATGGTTGCTGCGTCTGCGATAAGGGCCCGCGTTCGCCGAGGACCCCGGGGGTGCTCTGCTACCCGTTCGGGGCCGGTTCCCATGCCGAGTACGTCGCGGCGCCGTCCCGGACGTTCGTCGCCAAGCCGTCCGCCATCGACCACGTGCAGGCGGGGGCCCTGCCGCTGGCCGCGCTGACCGCGTGGCAGGCGCTGGTCGACACCGCCGACGTGCGGGAGGGCCACCGGGTGCTGATCCATGCGGCGGCGGGCGGGGTCGGGCATCTGGCCGTGCAGATCGCCAAGGCGCGCGGCGCCTACGTGATCGGCACGGCGAGCGAGGGCAAGCACGCCTTCCTGCGCGGCATCGGCGTGGACGAGCCGGTCGACTACCGCAGCGTCGACTTCGCGGACGTCGTCAAGGACGTGGACGTCGTCCTAGACACCATCGGCGGCGACTACGGGCCGCGCTCGCTGCGGGTGCTGCGGCCGGGCGGGACGCTGGTGTCGGTGGTGCTCAGCAATCTCGACGACATGGACACAAGCGGCGTCCGCTCGGAGACCCTGCTCGTGGAGCCCGACCACCACGCGCTGGCGCAGATCGCCGCGCTCGCCGCGGCCGGGAGGCTGCGCGCCGAGATCGATTCGGTGTTCCCGCTGGAGGAGGCGGCGAAGGCGCACGAGCGCGGCGAGACCGGCCGGGTCACCGGCAAGATCGTTCTGACCGTCTAGGCTCGGGGTGTGCTGCTCCTCACGACGCTCGATGGCTGGCGTGCCCAGCCCGGTCCCCGCTTCGTCCTGCGAGAGGCGGGGGCCGTCTGGGCGCCGACCGACGAACCCGGGCTGCTGGCGGTCGCCGACGACGTGTTCACCGGCGGCCAGCTCGTCGCCGTCACGCTGGACCCCGCGCCCGGCGCGGTGCCGGCCCGCGGCGTGATCGACCGCACGACCGCGTCCCGCGTCCGCTACCTGCGGCGCGACCCCGCCGGCCGGCACGTCGCCGCCCTGGACCGCCCGGCCACCGCCGAGGCGCTCGACCTGCTGCCGCATCCCGAGGGCGGCTGGTACCGCGAGACGTGGCGCTCGGACGCGGCGTTCACGCCGGACGGCTACCCGGGCGAGCGGGCCTCCGCCACCGCCATCTACTTCCTGCTGCCGCCCGGCGAGGAGTCGATCTGGCACACCGTCCGGTCCGCCGAGCTGTGGCTGTGGCACAGCGGCGGCCCGCTGACCCTGCTCCTCGGCGGGGACGGCGACCGCCCCGAGGAGACGCCGGAACCGATCGCCCTCGGCGCGGACGTGGCGGGCGGCCAGGTGCCGCAGGCCGTCGTCCCGCCCGGCGTCTGGCAGGCCGCGCGCCCGGCGGGCGACCAGGAGGTCCTGGTCAGCTGCATAGTCTCCCCCGGCTTCGATTTTCGGGACTTCCACACCCTCCCCTGACCACCGCGCTGGCCGGGAGGATCAGCGTTTGCGGCGGGGGCGTAGCGCTTGCTCGGCCCAGAAGGGTTCCATGACGCGGCCGATCGCCCGGACCACGGTGCTCAGCTCGTCGTCCGACAGCGGGCCGAAGACCTCCGCGCCCACCTCGTCGGCGAGGGCACGCGCGCGGCGGTGCAGGGCGCGGCCGTCCTCGGTGGCGCGGACGCGGTACCGCCGGCGGTCGCGCGGGTCCCGGGTGCGCTCGCAGAGGCCGCGCGCCTCCAGGTCGTCCACGAGCCCGACCATCAGCGTGGGGTCGAGCAGCAGGCAGTCGGCCATCTCCTGCTGCGACAGCGTCTCGGACGTGCTGAGCATCGCCAGCACCAGGAAGTGCCGCACCCGGATCCCGAGCGGCTCCAGTTCCTCCTCCAGCCGCTGCTCCAGCCACCAGCCGCACTTGGACAGCTGGAAGCCGGCCAGGGACGCGAGCCCCTCCGGCAGCCCGTCGCGCATGGAACCCTCCGCCATGGCAGCAGGGTATATCCGTTCGATCATCGGTTGACTCGATCGTAGAAAAGTTCGATTATCTACGGATGGCACCCACTCTCGGGCTCTTCGCCGTCAACATGTACGCCTGCGCGGAGCCGCAGGTCGCCGCCCGCATCGCCGCTCTGGCCGAGGACCTCGGATACGACTCGGTATGGGCCGGCGACCACGTCGTGCTGCCGCGCCCGCGCGTCGATCCGTCCCCCGCGGAGCCGGACGCGCCGTTCCTGGACCCGCTGGTCACTCTCGCCCACCTCGCCGGACGCACCGAGCGGATCGCGCTCGGCACCGGGGTCGTCGTCCTGCCCCAGCGCAACCCGCTCGTCCTCGCCAAGCAGCTCGCCAGCCTCGACGTGCTCAGCGGGGGCAGGCTCGTCTTCGGCATGGCCGCCGGGTACCTGGAGCCGGAGATGCGCGCGGTCGGCGTCTCCCCCGAAGGGCGCGGCGCCCGCGCCGACGAGCACCTCGCGGCGATGCGCTCCCTCTGGTACGACGACGAGCCGGCCTTCCACGGCCGCCATGTCGACTTCGGGGGCGTGGACGCCCACCCGCGTCCCGTGCAGCGGCCGATCCCCGTCGTGGCGGGCGGCCACAGCCCCGCCGCGCTGCGCCGGGCCGCCCGGCACGCGGACGGCTGGTACGGGTGGATGCTCGGGCGCCGCGCCGCCGCGGAGACGATCGGACGGCTGCGGGCCCTCACCGACGAGGCGGGCCGCGATCCCCTGCACGTCTCGATCAGCCCGCCCCGTCCGCCGGACGCCGGGTTCGTCCGGGAGTACGGCGAGCTGGGGGTGGACCGGCTCATCATCGTCCCGCCCATGGGCGTCCCGGCGTCCGAGCTGGAGCGGTTCGTCACCGACCATGCCCCGCAGAAGCTCGGCGCCCGGCCCGCGTCTTGAGAGGGCGGTGCGCCGTCCCGGCGCGTGGCCTCGCCGGTACGGCGCACCGCGGGCTCAGTCGGAGGAGAACGCCGAGTCGAACGACGCCGTCGGGATCTCCATGGAGTTGAGGGCCCGGACGAACTCCAGGGCCTCGGGGGCGCCTTGGAGGCGGTCCATCCCGGCGTCCTCCCACTCGACGGAGATCGGCCCGGCGTAGCCGATCGCGTTGAGGGCGCGGAAGACGTCCTCCCACGGGACGTCGCCGCGGCCGGTGGAGATGAAGTCCCAGCCGCGCCGCAGGTCCGCCCACGGCAGGTGGGACGACAGGCGGCCGCGGCGGCCGTCGCCCGTGCGGACCTTCGTGTCCTTGCAGTCGACGTGGTAGATCCGGTCGCGGAAGTCGAACAGGAAGCCGACCGGGTCGAGCTCCTGCCACACGAAGTGCGACGGGTCGAAGTTCAGCCCGAACGCGGGGCGGTGCCCGATGGCCTCCAGCGTCCGGACGGTCGTCCAGTAGTCGTAGGCGATCTCGCTCGGGTGCACCTCGTGCGCGAACCGGACGCCCACCTCGTCGAACACGTCCAGGATCGGGTTCCAGCGGTCGGCGAAGTCGGCGTAGCCGCGCTCGACCATCGCCTCGGGGGTCGGCGGGAACATCGCGACCGTGTGCCAGATCGAGGAGCCGGTGAACCCGATCACCGTGTCGACGCCGAGCCGCGCGGCGGCCCGCGCGGTGTCCTTGATCTCGTCGGCGGCGCGCCGCCGGACGCCCTCGGCCTCCCCGTCGCCCCAGATCCGCTCGGGCAGGATCGCCTTGTGCCGCTCGTCGGGGATGTCGCAGACGGCCTGCCCGACGAGGTGGTTGGAGATCGCCCACACCTTGAGGTCGTGCTTGGCGAGCGTCTCCAGCTTGCGCGGGACGTAGTCGTCGTCCGCGAGGGCCTTGTCGACCTCGAAGTGGTCGCCCCAGCAGGCGATCTCCAGGCCCTCGTAGCCCCAGCCGGACGCCAGCCGGCAGACCTCCTCGAACGGCAGGTCCGCCCACTGGCCGGTGAACAGCGTGACCGGTCGTGTCATCATTCGCTCCCTTCGACTTCGGCCCAGCATCGGGAGGCCGCGCTGGCGGCGACCGCGGCGAGGACGCGCTGCACCTGCAGCCCGTCGGCGAACGACGGGCGCGGGTCGGCGCCCTCCGCGATCGCGGTGAGCAGGTCGGCGGCCTGATGGGTGAACGTGTGCTCGTAGCCGAGCATGTGACCGGGCGGCCACCACCGGTCGACGTACGGGTGGACGGGCTCGGTGACGACGATCCGCCGGAACCCGGCGGTCGCGCCGTCCTCCTCGCGGTCGTAGAACCACAGCTCGTTCAGCGACTCCAGGTCGAACGCCAGGGCTCCCGAGGAGCCGCTGACCTCGATCCGCAGCGCGTTCTTGCGGCCGGTGGCGAACCGGGTGGCCTCGAACGACGCGAGCGCGCCGCCGTCGGTGCGGCCGACGAAAAGCGCCGCGTCGTCCACGGTGACCTGCGCCGAGCCGCCGCCCGGCAGCGGGCGTTCCGGGACGAACGTGTCCATCACCGCCGACACCCCGACGAGCGACTGCCCGGTGATGAACTGCGCGGTGTCGATGATGTGCGCGCCGATGTCGCCGAGCGCGCCCGTCCCGGCCCGGTCGCGGTCCATCCGCCAGGTGAACGGGGCCTGCGGGTCGGCCAGCCAGTCCTGCAGGTACTGGGCCCGGACGTGCCGGACGGCGCCGATCCGCCCCTCGTCCACGAGCCTGCGGGCGAGGGTGACGGCCGGGACGCGCCGGTAGTTGAACCCGACCATCGACCGGACGCCGCGCCCGCGCGCCCGCTCCGCGGCGGCGGCCATCGCCTCGGCCTCGGCGACGGAGTTCGCGAGCGGCTTCTCGCACAGCACGTGCTTGCCCGCGTCGAGCGCGGCGACCGCGATCTCGGCGTGGCTGTCGCCCGGCGTGCAGATGTCGACGAGCTGGACGTCGTCGCGGCGGAGCAGCTCCTTCCAGTCGGTCTCCACCGACGCCCAGCCGAGGGCGTCGGCGGCGGCGCGGGCGCGCTCGGCGGAACGTCCTGCCAGGGCGGTCATGACGGGCGTCAGCGGCGGCCCGAAGAACGGCCCGACGCTGCGCCACGCCTGGGAGTGGGCGCGTCCCATGAACGCGTGCCCGACCATCCCGACTCCGACGGTCGTCATGTCAGCTCACCTCTCTGTGTCGTCTTCCGGGAGCGGGCCCCGGACCCCCGGGCCGGCGCCGCCCGCGGGCGGGCGCGCCGGCGCCCCCGTCGCTCAGGACTCGAAGCCGAGCGGCATGTACGTGTCGACGTTGTTCTTGGCGACCGTCTCGGAGGCCAGCGTGATCGACTGGGGCACCTGGAGCTCGACCAGGTCGGCCATGCCCTTGCCCTGCGCGATGAGCCGGCCGAGCTTGATCGCGGACGCGGCCATCGTCGGCGGGTAGGTGACGGTCGCCTCCAGCACGCCGCCGCCCGACTTGATGTCGCGCATCGCGTTGGCCGAGCCCGCGCCGCCGACCATGAAGAACTCCTTGCGGCCGGACTGCTTGATCGCGGCGAGCACGCCGACGCCCTGGTCGTCGTCGTGGTTCCACAGCGCGTCGATCTTCTTGTGCGCCTGGAGCAGGTTGCTCGCGACCTGGTTGCCGGACTCCACGGTGAACTTCGCGTCCTGCTTGGCGGTGACGGAGAAGCCGTAGGACTTCAGCGCGTCCGCGAAGCCCTTGCTGCGGTCCTGCGTCAGCGGGAGCGTCGCGATGCCCTGGATCTCCAGGATGACGGGGCTGGCGACGCCCTTGTCCTTCAGCTTCTTGCCGATGTAGTGGCCCGCGGAGACGCCCATGCCGTAGTTGTCGCCGCCGACCCACGTCCGGTACGACAGCTTGTCGGGGAAGACGCGGTCGAGGTTGACGACGGGGATCCCGGCGTCCATCGCCTTGCGGGCGACCTGGTTCAGCTGCTCCCCGTCGTTCGGCAGGATGACGAGCACGTCGACCTTCGCCCGGATCAGCGACTCGACGGCGGAGATCTGCTGGTTGATGTCGTTGGTCGGCTCGACCGGCTTGAACGTGACGTCCTTGTACTTCTTGGCCTGGCCCTCGGCGTTCTTGGCGATCGCCGCGATCCAGCCGTGGTCCGCGGCGGGCGCGGAGAACCCGATGGTGACCTGCTTGCCCGGCTTGTCGTTGTCGCCGCCGAGCGACCCGGCCTGCGCCGCCGGGCTCGGGTCGTCCTTCTCGCTGTTGCTGGTGCAGGCCGCGGCGAGGCTGCCCGCCGCGACGACGGCGCCGCCGAACAGGACGCCTCTGCGGGTGGGACGAGGGCTCTGATCACGCATGACGTGCTCCTGATCAAGGGATGGGTCGTCCCGCGCCGCGCGTTCCCCGGGACGCGCGGCGCCGGACGTGGGGGGTGGGGTGTCGGTCGCCGCCGGACGGTGCCGGACGGCCGCGGACGAAAGGGCCGGTGGGCGTGCGGGTCAGGTGGGCGAGCGGAGGCCGCGGCGCTGCAGCAGCACGGCGATCACGATGATCGCGCCCTTGGCGATCAGCTGGTCGCTGGTGTCCAGGCCGTTCAGGATGAACAGGTTGGTGATGAGCGTGAACACCAGCACGCCGAGGATCGACCCGATGACGGTGCCGCGCCCGCCGGTGAGCAGCGTGCCGCCGATGATGACGGCGGCGATCGCGTCAAGCTCGTAGAGGTCGCCGTGGGTGCTGGAGCCGGTGGTGGTCCGCGCCATGATGATGATCGCGGCGATGCCGCAGCAGAACCCGGACAGCGCGTACAGCAGCAGGGTGTGCCGGCGGACGTCGATGCCGGCCAGGCGCGCCGCCTCGGGGTTGCCGCCCACCGCGAACGTCCGGCGGCCGAACGTGGTGCGGTTGAGCAGCAGCCATCCGGCGGCGGCGACCGCGGCGAAGATGTACACGACGAGCGGCAGCCCGAGCACCTTGGTGGTGGACAGCGCCTCGATCGCGTCGTTCTCCGGCCGGACGAGCTGGGTCCTGCGGTCCGACATCCGCTGCGCGAGCCCGCGCGCCGCGACGAGCATCGCGAGGGTGGCGATGAACGGGACCAGCCGCCCGTAGGAGATGAGCAGCCCGCTCGCGACGCCCGCGCCGGTCCCGACGAGGATCGCGCACAGCGCCATCACCGCCGGGCCGTAGGACTGCGTCGCCACCGTCGTCGCCCAGACCGACGCCAGCGCCATCACCGACCCGACGGACAGGTCGATCCCGCCGCCGATGATCACGAACGTCTGGCCGACGGTGATCACGCCGATGGTGGCGGCGAGCGCGAGGATGCCGACGGCGTTCCCCGACGTCGCGAAGTTGTCCGGCTTGGTCACCACGCCGACCGCGCACAGCAGCACCAGCGCGGCGACGAGCCCGAGGTGGTGGATCTCGCGGCCCTCCGCGGCGCCGCTCCGGCGCAACGGCCGCCACGGCCCGCCGCTCCCGCTCTTGCCGGCCGGCCGGGCGGGCGCCCCGCCGTGCCCGCCCGCGTCCTTCTCGGTCCGGGGGGCCGACCCTCCGGAGTGAAAGGTGTCCGTCACAGGGCACTCCCCTCCATGATCATGTTGAGCACGGCGCCCTCGTCGAGGTCGCGGGCGTCGCCGGTGTGCACGACGCGCCCCTCCCGGACGACGAGGACGCGGTCGGCGAGCCCGAGCACCTCGGGCACCTCGCTGGACACCAGCAGCACCCCGATCCCCCGCCCGGCCAGCTCGCGGATGACCGCGTACAGCTCGGCGCGGGCGCCGACGTCCACGCCGCGGGTGGGCTCGTCGAGAATCAGCAGCCGCAGGCCCGTCGTGCCGAGCAGCCAGCGGGCCAGCACGACCTTCTGCTGGTTGCCGCCCGACAGCGTCACCACCGGGCGGCGCGGGTCGGGCGGCCGGATGTCGAGCGCCTCGATCTGGCGCCGCACGTCGGCGAGCTCGCGGCGGCGGCTGAGCCAGCCGAACGAGGCGTAGCGCGGCAGCGAGGCGACGGTGACGTTCGCGGCGACGGTCTCGTTCAGCAGCAGCGCCTGGCTCTTGCGCTCCTCGGGCGCCATGCCCATGCCGCGCCGCACCGCCGCGCCCGTGTCGCCGGGACGGACGGGGCGGCCGTCCACGAGCACCCGTCCCCGCGCGGGGCGCCGGGCCCCGTAGACGGTCTCCAGGATCTCCGAGCGCCCGGACCCGACGAGCCCGGCCAGCCCGACGATCTCGCCCGCGCGGACGGTGAGCGACACGTCCTCGAACGCCCCGGGGAGCGTGAGGCCCTCGACCCGCAGCACCTCGGGGCGGCCGTCCTCGGCCTCGGGCCGCTCCGGGAACACGTACTCCACGTCGCGCCCGGTCATCAGCGACACGATCTCGTCGGTGGAGGTGGTCCGCGCGGGCAGCCCGCCCGCGACCGACCGGCCGTCCTTGAGCACGGTCACCCGGTCGCCGATCTCGCGGATCTCCTCCAGCCGGTGCGAGATGTAGACGACGGCGACGCCGGCGGCGGTCAGCTCCCGGATGATGCGGAACAGGTTGGCGACCTCGTCGTGGGCGAGCGCGGCGGACGGCTCGTCCATCACGATGAGCCGGGCGTCGTGCGACAGGGCGCGGGCCATGCTGACGACCTGCTTGCCCGCCGCCGGCAGCCGGCCGACCTCGCGGCGCGGCGGGATCTCCCCGTGCCCGAGCCGGCCGAGCAGCTCCCGCGCCGCCCCCTCGGCCTCGCCCCGGCGCGTGAAGCCCAGCCGGGCCCTCTCGTGCCCGAGGAAGATGTTCTCGGCGACCGAGAGGCCGTCCACGAGGTCCAGCTCCTGGTAGATGGTGGCGATCCCGGCCCGCATGGCTGCGGTGGGCCCGGCGAGCCGCACCGGCGCCCCGCCGAACACGATCTCGCCCCGGTCGGGCTGGTGCGCGCCGGCGAGCACCTTGATGAGCGTGGACTTGCCGGCGCCGTTCTGGCCGAGCAGGCAGTGCACCTCGCCGGGGCGGACGTCGAGGTCGACGCCGTCCAGGGCGCGGACGCCGGGGAACTGCTTGACGATGCCGCGCATCCGCAGCAGCGGTTCGGGTTTGGTCGAGCCCATCGGGCCTCCTCGGGGGCCGGGCAGGGGGTCAGGACGCGGAGAAGACGTGGTCGCTGATGAGCCGGGCGCCGCCGACCACTCCGGCGGCGCCGGCGAGTTCGGACAGCACGATCGGCAGGTTGCCGGTCGCGAGCGGCGCGGACCGCCGGTACACGACGCTGCGGATCTCGGCGAGCAGCGCGTGGCCGAGGCCCGCGACGCCGCCCGCGATGATGACGAGGCCGGGGTTGAAGAAGCTGACGAGCCCGGCGAGGACCTGGCCGACGTGCCGGCCGCCCTCCCGGATGATCTGCACGGCGGCCGGGTCGCCGGCGGCGGCCGCCTCGCCGACGTGCTCGGCGGCCAGCGCCCCGTGGGCCTCCAGCAGCGCCGCGAGCGCGGGCGAGCGCCCGGACCGCGCCGCCGCCTCCGCGTCCCGCGCGAGCGCCGCGCCGCCGAAGAACGCCTCCAGGCACCCGGCGTTTCCGCAGGCGCAGATCGGGCCGTCGTCGTCGACCCGGATGTGGCCGATGTCGCCCGCGCTGCCGGACACGCCGCGGTAGATGGCGCCGTC
Organism: Spirillospora sp. NPDC049024; assembly: GCF_040649235.1. NCBI lineage: Bacteria > Bacillati > Actinomycetota > Actinomycetes > Streptosporangiales > Thermomonosporaceae > Spirillospora > Spirillospora sp. NPDC049024. The sequence goes on along the minus strand of NZ_JBEZFD010000026.1, from coordinate 10,428 downwards.
GACCACGATGCCGCAGCCGATCCCGGTGCCGATCTTCACGAGCAGGAAGTCGTCCACCGACCGGGCGAGCCCGGCGTGCAGCTCGCCCAGCGCCATGAGGTTCACGTCGTTGTCGACGAGCACCGGGCAGCCGAGCTCCTGGCCGATCGCGTCCCGCACCGGGAACCGGTCCCAGCCCGGCATGATCGGCGGGACGACCGGCATGCCGTCCCGGAAGCTGACCGGCCCGGGCACCCCGATGCCCGTCCCGTGCACCTGCGGGATCAGCCCCTCGTCGCGCAGCTTGCCGAGCAGGTCCAGGGCCCGGTCCAGCACGACGGTCGCGCCCTGCCGGACGTCGCACCGCTCGCTCACGTGGCCGAGGACCTCCAGCTCGCCGTCGGTCACCGCGACGTCGATCGAGGTCGCGCCGATGTCGAAGGCGACGAACCGCAGGCTCGGCGACAGCCGGACGATCCCGGACCGCCGTCCACCGCGCGACGCGGCCAGCCCGGCCCCCTCCACCAGGCCCAGCTCGACGAGCCGGTCCAGCTCGACGGCGAGCTTCGACCGCGAGAGCCGGACCACGTCGCCCAGCTCGGCGCGCGAGCGCGGCCCCTCGTCACGCAGCAGCCGCAGCAGGCGTGCCTGATGCACGTTCTGCGGACGAGCCGACATGCGCATCACGCCGTCCTCTCGGGAATCACGGGCCCGGCGCCGTGTGACGCCGGTCTCATGGCCGAGACCGTAACCCGCTTTCGCCGCTTTGAGAAGACCTTTTCGCTAGATCATCCAAACTTTCCCCACTCAGAAGACAAAGCCGCCCACAGGCAACGGCCCCGCCCGGTGCGCACGCGCGCACTGAGCGGGGCCGTGGCCCTGCGTCCTTGCTAGTAGGACACCGTCTGGCGTCCGCTGCTCATGGTTCGCATGATGTGTTCGACCAGAGTGATGAGGACGCGCTTGGCGTCCTCGCGGTCGCGGACGTCGCAGGAGATCACGGGGATCTCCGGGGACAGGTCGAGGGCGTCGCGGACCTGGTCGGCCGAGTGCTGGCCGGCGCCGTCGAAGCGGTTGACCCCGATGATGAACGGGACGCCGCGGCGTTCGAAGTAGTCGACCGAGGCGAAGCAGTCGGCGAGGCGGCGGGTGTCGACGAGGACGACCGCCCCGAGCGCGCCCTTGGCCAGTTCGTCCCACATGAACCAGAACCGGTCCTGGCCGGGGGTACCGAACACGAACAGCACCAGGCCGTTGGGCAGCGTGATGCGCCCGAAGTCCATCGCCACGGTGGTCGTGGTCTTGGACGCGACGGCCGTGGTGTCGTCGATCCCGATGCTCTTCTCGGTCAGCGCCTCCTCGGTCCGCAGCGGGCGGATCTCGCTGACCGCGCTGACCAGGGTCGTCTTGCCGACGCCGAAGCCGCCGGCCACGAGGATCTTGACCGTCAGCGCCGAGTCGCCCTGCTGGGCGACCGCGTCAGAGCGCACGGATTCCATCGATCACTTCCTTGAGTACGCGCTCGCTGGGGAACTGCGCCACCGGCGCGGGGCGCCGGACCTGTATCAGCGAGTGGTCGAGCAGGTCGCCGAGCAGGACACGGACGACCCCGAGGGGAAGTTCCAGATCCGACGCTATCTCGGCGACCGACAACGGGGTGCGGCAAAGCTCCAGGATCATGTCATGTTCCGGCTCCGGTGCCCATGGGGCCGCCGGAAGTGCGTGGTCGTCCGCGGGCTCCGGCGGGTCGGCCGCGACGATCAGTGCGACCAGGTCGAACTCGACGCCGTCGTAGTGCGTCCGGCCTCGGGTCAGCGCGTACGGGCGGACGACGGGGCCCGCCGCGTCGTCGTACCAGGCCGTGCCGCCCATCTCACGCGCCGCCGGAGTCGGCCGCGGCGACCCGCGGGTTCGCCGACAGGTGCTGGCCGACCCGGGTGACCAGCATCGCCATCTCGTAGGCGATGATCCCGAGGTCGGCCTCGGCGTCGGCGAGGACGGCGAGGCAGGCGCCCCGGCCGGCGGCGGTGACGAACAGGAACGACGACTCCATCTCCACGATCGTCTGCCGGACGGGCCCGCCGCCGAACGACTCCCCGGCCCCGCGCGCCAGGCTCTGGAAGCTGGCGGCCACGGCGGCCAGGTGGTCGGACTCCTCGCGCGCCAGCCCGCTGGAGGCGGCGATCCGGAGGCCGTCGCTGGACAGCACCACCGCGTTCTGCACCGGGGCGACCCGCTGGACGAGGCTGTCCAGCAGCCAGTTGAGCTCACCTCCGGCTCCGCCCGGGACCTCCGCGCCGGAGTGCTGGGGCTGTGTCATGTGGCGTCGTCCTCCTGGTCACGTTCGTCGCCCGCGGCCCCCGCGTCGGCCGCGTCCTGCCGGCCGCGCTGCCAGCCGCGCTGCATCGCGGACATCATCGATCGCATCGTCTCGGGCGAGCGGGCTGCGCCGTCGTCCGGTTCCTCACCGGTGGGAACGGTCCCGGCCGGGTCGCGCCCGGTCCCGTCCGCGGGGACGTCCATGGGGACGGGCGCGGCGAGCGGCATCCCGGCCGGCGCCGGGTCCGGGGGCGCCGGGGGCGCGGCCGGCTCCGGAGCGGGCGGCGGGGCCTGCCCCTGCGCGGCGAGGTGCGCGTCCACCCGCTCCTTGAGCTGGGGCGCCAGGTGCGTCTGCCGCCTGCGCTTGGGCAGCTCGCCCTCGCGCAGGGGCGGGGCGGGCTCCGGCGGCGCCTCGGCCTGCGCCGCGGCGGGCGGCGTCTCGGCTCGCGGAGGGGCCGCGGGCTCGGGCTCTTCGACGGGACGGGGCGGCGCGGGCGGGAGCGGCGCGGGCGGAAGGGGCTCGGCCTCGGCGACCAGCCGGACGAACCCGCCGGACTCGCCGCGTCCGGGCTCGGACGCGGGGCGGGCGGCGGCGGGGAGCGCGGCGGCCGGTTTCGGCAGCGCCTGCATCGGCCCGGTGGAACGGCGCACCGCGGACGGCTCCGGCTCCGAGCTCTCCACGATGAGCGAGCTCGGGATCAGCGTGATCGCCGTCGTCCCCCCGTACGGGGACGGGCGCAGGGTGACGGTGATGTCGTGCCGCTCGGCCAGCCGGGCGACGACGAACAGCCCGAGCTGCGCGCTGTCGGACGGGTCGAACTCGGGCGGGTGCGCGAGCCGCTCGTTGGCCCTGCGCAGCGCCTCCTCGGTCATCCCGAGCCCGCGGTCCTCGACCTCGATCGCGAACCCGCTGGCGACCGCGTGGCCGCTGACCCGCACCGGCGACTGCGGCGGCGAGAACGTGGTGGCGTTCTCCACCACCTCGGCGAGCAGGTGGATGACGTCGGCGACGGCGGAGCCGAGCAGCGCGACGCGCGGCAGCGGCTGCACCCGGACGCGCGGATAGTCCTCGACCTCGGCGACGGCGCCGCGCACCACGTCCACCAGCGGGACGGGGCGGCGCCAGCCGCGCCCGGCGGTCTTGCCGGCCAGGATGACCAGGCCCTCGGCGTGCCGGCGCATGCGCGTCGCGAGGTGGTCGAGGCGGAACAGGTCCGACAGCTCCGACGGGTCCTCGGTGCGGCGCTCCATGGTGTCGAGCAGGCTGAGCTGGCGGTGCAGCAGCGCCTGGTTGCGGCGGGCGAGGTTGACGAACACCTCGCTGATGCCGCGCCGGGCCGCGACCTCGCCCTCGGCGGCGAGGAGCACGGCCTCGCGGGCGCGGTCGAACGACTCGGCGATCTGCCGGATCTCGGTGATGCGGTAGTCGACCTCGGGGTCGGGCTCGGGTTCGACGGGGCTGCCGGCGCGGACCTGCTCGGCCAGCAGCGGCAGCCGCTTGCGCGTGAAGTCCATGACGCCGGAGGCGAGCGTGCGGCACTCCTGCAGCAGCCGCCGGGACACCCGGATCGCGATCAGCGCGGTCAGCACGATCGCGAGCAGGCCGGCGCCGCCGGCGAGGGCCAGCCGCGTGAAGGCGCCGATCGCGATGTGCTGCGCGTGGGCGGTGACGTCGTCGAGGACCCGGTTCTCCAGCTGGAAAAGCTGCCCGTTGACGGTGTCGGCGAGGGACCGCCAGATGGGGGGCTCGATGACCGGCGTGTGCGGGGCGCGGGCGGCGGGCTGCCCGGTGCGGGCGCCCGCGGCGGGCCGAGCGCTCGCCTCACGGGTCTTGCGCACGGCGGCGCGGGGCGGCTCGGCGCCGCGGATGACCCGGTCCTCCAGCGTCCGCAGCTGGACGAACGGCGCCGACGCGGCGAGCCGCTCGTAGTGTTCGTAGTCGTGGTGCAGGTTGGGCGCGTTGTCGGCGTACAGCAGCCGCTGGGCGCCGACGAGCTGCGCGAACTGGCCGCGCTCGGCGGAGGTGATGCGCCCGGCCGCCAGGGCGCCGGTCAGCAGGGCGTCCTCGCGCGACATGAACTCGCGGGCGCGGCCGAACGAGGTGAGCGTGCGGGCGTGCGCGGTGATGGACCCGTCGCCGGGCGTGGTCGCGTTGTAGATGGCGAAGCCCGCGTCGATGATGTCGCTGTACTCCCGCAGGACCTGCGCGCGGTCGGCGACGCGCTGGTCCACGCCGCGGCGGACGGAGCGCAGCGTGCCGATCCGGTCCACGAGCGTGTCCAGCCGGTCGACGACCTGGGGCTGGATCGAGCCCCGCAGCCCCTGGTCGCGGGCGCCCGCCCGGACCTCCTCCCCCGCCTCGTCGGTGCTCTGCCGCTGCGTCTGCATCACGCCGGGCTCGGCCCGGGTGCCGCCGAGCTCGGCCATCGACAGCCGCCGCTCCTTCTGCAGCGCGTCGATGAGGCGCTGCGTGGGCAGCACGGTCTTCTCCTGGAACTGGCGGCTCTGCAGCAGCTGGTGCGCGTCGCCGTAGGTGAAGCCGGTGAGGAACGCCCACAGCGAGGCGAGCGCCAGCAGCGGCACCAGGACCAGCAGGCTGATCCTCGCCCGGATGGAGGAGAAGCGCGGGCCCATCACGGCTGGCGGACCCTGCTCAGGTGTGTCGCGATCGGCATTGGGGGGCGGAACATGCGGGGGAAACCTCCCGATGCGTGGAGTACGGGGGTGTGCGGGAGCCTACTACGTCGCGGGTTCTCGATGATCGGCCTTCCGGCCGCCGGGCGCCTCCTCCCCCTCGTCGGGCCAGGTCAGCACGTGCTCCATCAGCGCGATGAGCACCTCCTTGGACGACTCGCGGCGGCGCGCGTCGCACAGCACCACCGGGACGCCCGGGTCCAGGTCGAGCGCGATGGCGATGTCGCGCGGCCGGTGCGTGCGCTCGCCGTCGAAGCAGTTCACGGCCACCACGAACGGGAGGCCGCGGCGCTCGAAGTAGTCGATCGCCGGGAAGCAGCCGGTCAGCCGGCGCGTGTCGGCGAGCACGACGGCGCCGATGGCGCCGGTCGCCAGCTCGTCCCACATGAACCAGAACCGCTCCTGGCCGGGCGTGCCGAACAGGTACAGCAGCAGCTGGTCCGACAGGGTGATGCGGCCGAAGTCCATGGCGACGGTCGTGGTCGACTTCGCGGCGACGCCGGACACGTCGTCCACCCCGACGCCGCGGTCGGTCAGCGGCTCCTCGGTGTGCAGCGGGCGGATCTCGCTGACCGAGCCGACCATGGTGGTCTTGCCCGCGCCGAAACCACCCGCGATCAAGATCTTGGTGGTGACGAGCCGCCCGGCCGCGGAGCCCGGCCCGGCGGCCGCGCCCTCAAAGCGCGCGGAGTCCATTGAGCACCTCCCTCAGCACGCCGGACGGGGGCCGGCGGCCCTCGGCCGGGTGCGCCTCGTCGACCACCGCGACCAGGCCCTCGTCCCGCAGGTCGCCGAGCAGCACCCGCACGACGCCGAGGGGCAGGCCGAGGTCGGCCGCGAGGTCGACGACCGCGACCGGCCGCGCGCAGCCGCGCAGCACCCGCGCGTGGTCGGGGCTGTAGCGCAGCCGGTCGCCCGGCGGAACGCCGGTGGCCGCGACCACCGCGATCAGCGCGAAGCCCGCGCCCTCGGGACGGGTCCGTCCGCGGGTCAGCGCGTAGGGGCGCACGAGCGGACCGGCCTCGCGGTCCAGCCAGCGCTCTCCCGGCGGGGTCATCGGTCAGAAGCCCCGCGGCGCGGACCCCCCGGCGCCTCCGAAGCCCTGGCCGCCCTGCTCCGCCCCGAACCTCGGGCTCGCCTGCAGGTGCTGGCCGACCCGCTTGACCAGCACCGCCATCTCGTAGGCGACGAGTCCGGCGTCGGCGTCCGCCTCGGCCAGCACCGCGAGGCAGGTGCCGTCGCCCGCGGCCGTCACGAACAGCAGCAGCGCGTCCATCTCGATGATGGTCTGCCGGACGTTGCCGCCCGCGAAGTGCCGGCCGGCGCCGCGCGCGAGGCTCTGCACGCCGGACGCCAGCGCCGACAGGTGCTCGGCGTCCTCCCGGGCGAGCTCGTTGGAGGCGGCCACGGCCAGCCCGTCGCGCGACAGGATCACCGCCTGCCGCACTGTGGTGACCCGCTGGGCGAAGTCGTTGAGCAGCCAGTTCAGCTCACCGGTCACGGTGTTGTGCATCATCGGGTCCCCTCATCCCCCATGTCGGACGCGCGTCCGCGCCGCCATCCCTGCTGTATCGATGCCATCAGCGAGCGTGCCTCCTCGGGCGAGCGTGCGACGGCCCCGGTCGTGACTCCGCCGACCCCGGGCGGCGACGGGGGCCTCTTGCGCAGTTGCGGGGCCAGGTTCTTCTGCCGGACGCGGCGGGGCAGCCCGGCGTAGGTGCCCGCGGGCTCCCAGTCCTCGGCGGCCTCGTCCGCGGCGCCGTCCGCGGGGTCGGCGGCGTCCTCGCCGGACGCCGGGGCTCCGGGGTCGGCGGGCCGCTCGTCCGGCGGTGGGGCCGCGTCGTCCGACCAGGGGTTCGGGGCGGGACGCGGCGGCGCGGCGGGCGCCGGCCGGTCCGGGACGCCCCACGGCGTGGCGGGCGCGGCGGGCGCCGGGTGCGCGGCGGGTGCGGGGGGCGCGGTGAGCTCGGGCAGCGCGGGCGGCGGCTCCAGAGGGCCGCCGGCGCCCTCCGCCTGCCCTGGAGCGTTCCGCTGGCGGCGCAGGTGCGGCTCCTCCACGGGGAGCGCGGTGAACTCCCCGGAGGCCGCGGAGTCGTGCAGCGACACGACCGCGTCGGGGACGGGCGCGGGCAGGAGCGCCGGCGCCCACCCCTGCGCACCGCCGCCGGCGGTCTCGGCCGCGGCGTCCTCGTCGGGCTCCTCCCCGGGCGGCAGCATCCCGGCGGCCATCTGCTCGGCCGGCACCACCAGCTCGTGCGGGAACAGGGCGATCGCGGTGACGCCGCCGTACGGGGAGCGCTGCAGGGTCACGGAGATGTCGTGGCGGGCGGCCAGCCGGGCGACGACGAACAGCCCGAGCTGGTCGGTGTCGACCAGGTCGTACTCGGGCGGCTCGGCCAGCCGCCGGTTGGCCTCGGCGAGCAGCTCGGGCTTCACGCCGAGGCCGCGGTCCTCGATCTCGACCGCGAACCCGGTGCCGACCCGCTCGGCCATGACCCGCACCTCGGTGCTGGGCGGGGAGAACGACGCCGCGTTCTCGATCAGCTCGGCCAGCAGGTGCACGACGTCGGTGACGGCCGCGCCGACCAGGCCGTCCTCGGCGTCGGTCAGCACGGTCGCGCGGGTGTAGTCCTCGATCTCCGAGACGGCCGCGCGCAGCACGTCGGCGAAGCGCACCGGCCGCCGCCACCCGCGCCCCGGCGTGGCGCCGGACAGGATGATGAGGCTCTCGGCGTGCCGCCGCATGCGGGTGGTGAGATGGTCGATGCGGAACAGGTCTTCCAGGTCGTCGGCCTCGGCGCGGCTCTCCAGGCCGTCCAGCAGCGTCAGCTGGCGGTGCAGGAGCGACTGGTTGCGGCGGGCGATGTTGAGGAAGATGCGGCTGACGCCGGCGCGCAGCTCGGCCTGGCCCACGGCGGCGTCGACGGCGGTCCGCTGCACCTTGGCGAAGGCCTCGGCGAGCCGGGCGACCTCGGCGGTGCGCCCGGCGCTCAGCGGCGGGGCCTCCGCCGCGACGTCGACGCTCTCGTTGCGGCTGAGCCGCCGGACGATGCCGGGCAGCCGCTGCTCGGCGAGCTCCTCGGCGGACCCGCGCAGCCCGACCAGCTCGCGGACGAACCCGCGCGCGAACCGCAGCGACAGCAGCACCGAGAGCAGGATCGCCAGCAGGCCGAGGCCGCCGACGGCGGCGAGCCTGAGGTAGGCCTCGCGGCCGAGGTCGTCGGCGTGCTCCCCGGCGCGCTTGGAGTTGCCGAGCACCATCGCGTTGACCGACAGCACGAGCGGCTGCGCCGTCCGCTGCCACTCGGCGGCCTGGACGGGCAGCGGCCTGCGCGGGTCGGCGTCGGCGATCCGGTCCTCCATCGCCTTGAACGACTGGTACTGCGGGGACGCGAAGACCTGCGCGGTGCCGGTCCGGTAGACCGCGGGGTCGAGCATCGAGCGCTGCTTGGTCCATTGCCAGCGCTGCTCGCCGACCATTTCCACGAACAGCCGGTGCTCGGCGGCGGTCATCCGGCCCCGGGTGATGAAGGCGCCCGCGACCAGCGCGTTCTCGCGCTGGAGCAGCTCCATGGCGCGACCGGCGTGCCGGGTGGAGAGCGTCCAGTTGTAGAGCCCGGAGTCGTCGATGACCACGAGGCTGTCGTAGAGCCGGTGCATGTCGTCGACCATCGTGCCGTAGCCGTTGACCGCGGCCAACCGGTCGACGGACCGGGCGTCGACCGCGGCGCGCAGCCCGCCGAGCCCGCCGAGCGCCCGCAGGACGTCGTCGACGCGGGACTCCATCTGGGCGTTGGTGGCGCTGCGCGCGGCGGCGGAGGTGGCCTCGCGGCGGAAGTGCTCGACGGCCGCGTCGACGCGCGAGCGCTGCGACACCAGGGCGGCGGGGGTGGCGCCCGCGGCGGAGCGCGGGGTGCTGAGGAACACGGCCGAGGCCAGTCGCTCCTTGCCCAGCTCGACCAGGACGCCCTGGCCGCTCGGCGCGAACTTGCGGTCGAGCGTGTGGTACCGGCGCTGGGCGAGCGCGTCGCGGCCGGTGACGATCGCGGCGTATCCCCAGAGCACGACGAGTGACAGCAGCGGCACCAGCAGCAGCGCGGTGACCTTCGAGCGGATCGACCGCCTACGGGGGGATTTCATGTGACCTCGAACGTTCCGGCACGGAGGGTCCCTGGATCATAAAGGCCGCCCGCGACGCCCCCGCAACCCCTTGACGGCATTCGGCCGCATTTGCTGCCATTCAGTGCTACCTGCGGCAATGCGCGGAGGCAAGACGATCTTGGCGAGCCTCGCGGGAAGAGGATAGCGGCAAATCCGGACAATTTGCTTCATTTCCCCCTGTTGCTCCGCAAGATTGCGCCATACTCTGCTTCTTCATCCACCGCCCGCACCGCGGCCGGTCCGGGAAGGAGACCCACGATTCCTACAGGCAACGACGACGGCCGGGCCAGGAGGACGGCTCCCGGGCCGGAGGGCGTTACGATGCCCGCCGTGAGTCCCGAAAGCCAGGCATCCGAGGCATTGCCGTCGCGACGGCGCCGCACACCCCGCGGCGGCCGGCACCGCGGCGACGAGTCCTTCCTGCTGCCCCCCGGATCCCCCACGCTCGTCCTCGCCGTCCCCGGACCCGCCAGGCGGGCCGGCACCGACATCGGCGCCGAGCTCGCCCGGCTCGTCGAGATCGAGCACACCGGGCAGCCGGCCCACGTCGGGCACCTGGAGGGCGACGAGGCGAGCCTGCACGCCGTGCTCGCCGGGCTCCGGCAGCGGGACGACGAGCTCGCGGCCGTGGTCGTGCCGCTGTCCACCGGCCCCGACCCGGCCCTGGACGCCGCCGTGCGCGCCGCCGTGGCGGCCGCGCCCGTGCGCACCGTCGCCGCCGAGCCGCTCGGCCCGCACCCGCTCATCGCCGAGGCGCTGCACGACCGGCTCGCCGACGCGGGGCTCGCCCGCGCCGACCGCATCAGGCTCATGACGATGGTGACGGCCGCCTCCGGTGTGATCGTCGCCACCCCGGGCGACGCGGCCGCCGTCCGGCAGGCCGAGGTCACCGGCGTGCTCCTCGCCTCCCGGCTCGCGGCCCCCGTCTTCACCGCCTCGCTGAACGACGAGGCGTCGGTGAAGGCCGCCTACGAGCAGCTGCGCGCGGCCGGCGCCGCGTCCATCGCCGTCGCCCCGCACCTGATCGGGCCCGAGCCGGAGGCCGCGCTGGTCCCGGCCGCCGCCGCCTCCGTGGGCTCCGCCCACTCCGCGCCCCTCGGCGCGCACCCGGCCCTGGCCCGCCTGGCCGCACTCCGCTACGTCGAAGCCCTCTCAACCGCCCTCGCCGACTAGCGCCGTCCCCGCCGGGTGCGTCGACTTGCGGCATGTTGCCCTTATGGCGGCGGCGGTAAGGGCACCCCGCCCCAACGCGACCCGGGGGTACAAAACCGGTTG
>NZ_JBEZFD010000025.1:0-142081 GCF_040649235.1 Spirillospora sp. NPDC049024 | reverse complement strand
GGGGCGACCCGGCCGAACAATCGACCGAGCCGATAAAGGCACTGGCTTTTAACACGCTGTTGAGTTCTCAAGAAACGGACACCCACCGCGCCGAACCCCGCTCCCGCGGACCCCGGCTCCGGGGCAACCCTTCGATCGTACCCGATCCGTCCTGGTTTATTCAACTTCGGGCGGTTCGGCCTCATAAGTCCATTTTGGGCAAGCCACGGCTCACCCGCTTCGGGCTGTAGAGGGTTTTCCCCCGGGGCCGGCCGCCTCTCGGCGTCCCGCTCCCCCGTGGGGCGTGTAGAACATTAGGTCCCGCCGCCAGGAGCGTCAAATCAGCCCCGGCGGACGATGTATCCCCAGGTCATCTACTGTTTTCAGTCTTCGAACCATGCCCGTGCGGGGGCCGTCGTAACCGCACTGTGACGTGTATCTACCGAAGTTTGCCCTCCTCATGGCGACCGCCCGCCCGGAGCGGTTCCGGACGGGCGGTCTGAGGGCACGTCAGGAGGCGGTCACCTCGACGCCGCCCACGTTGCGCTTGCCGCGCCGCAGGACGAGGAACCGGCCGTGCAGCAGGTCGGTGGCCGCCGGTACGGCCTCCTCCGACTCGACCTTGGCGTTGTTGAGGTAGGCGCCGCCCTGGGCGATGGCGCGGCGGGCCTCCGACTTGCTCTTGCACAGCCCCGACGCCGCCAGCAGGTCCACCACGGAGGGCAGCTCTCCCGCCGGCACCTCCGCGCGGGGCACCTCGGAGAGGGCGGCTTGCAGCGTCCGCTCGTCCAGCTCCTCCAGGGACCCCTGCCCGAACAGGGCGCGGGACGCCGCGATGACCCGGGCGGTCTCGTCCGCACCGTGCACGAGCGTGGTCATCTCCTCGGCGAGCGCCCGCTGCGGGGCCCGCGCGGCAGGCCGGTCGGCTCCCTGCTTGACCAGGTCCTCGATCTCCTCGCGGGGACGGAAGCTGAAGAACTTCAGGAACTTCTCCACGTCCCGGTCGTCGGCGTTGATCCAGAACTGGTAGAACGCGTACGGCGACGTCAGCTCGGGGTCGAGCCAGTAGGTCTCGCCGCCCGCGGTCTTGCCGAACTTGGACCCGTCCGCCTTGGTCAGCAGCGGCGTGGTGAGCGCGTGCGCGCTGCCCCCCTCGACGCGCCGGATCAGGTCGACGCCCGCGGTGAGGTTGCCCCACTGGTCGCTGCCGCCGGTCTGCAGCCGGCACCCGTGGCGCCGGTACAGCTCAAGGAAGTCCATGGACTGGAGCAGGACGTAGCTGAACTCGGTGTAGCTCATCCCGGTGGTGTCGAGCCGGGCCTTGACCGTCTCCCGGGCGAGCATCCGGTTGACCGGGAAGTGCTTGCCGATGTCGCGCAGGAACTCGACGGCCGACATGGGGCCGGTCCAGTCGAGGTTGCTCACCATGGTCGCGGCGGTCGGGCCCTCGTCGAAGTCGAGGAACTTCGACACCTGGCCGCGGACCCTCTCGACCCACCCGGCGACGGTCTCCTCCGAGTTCAGGACGCGCTCGGCGCTCTTGCCGCTCGGGTCGCCGATCAGTCCCGTGGCGCCGCCGACCAGGCCGATCGGCCGGTGGCCGGCCTTCTGGAAGCGGCGCAGCGTAAGGATCTGGATCAGGTTGCCGAGGTGCAGCGAGGGCGCTGTCGGGTCGAAGCCGCAATAGAGGGTGACCGGTCCCGCGGCGAGCAGCGCCCGCAGTTCGTCCAGGTCGGTGGACTGCGCGATCAGGCCGCGCCACGCGAGATCATCCAGGATGTCGGTCACGGTCTCCCTCGTCTCCGGCTTGCTTTCCTGTGCCCACCACCCTGCACCGGCGGGCGGCTGTCACGCCAACGATATTCAACGTCCGCCCCGGTGGGGCGGGTACCGGCCGACCGCGGCGAGCGACCGCGGCCGGGTCACTTGCCGGCGGTGATGTTCCTGCGCTGCCTCGGGACGTGCGGGCGGTACGGGGAGACGGTCGGGTCGCCGTCGATCCAGAACCGCCACGGGACCTCTTTGGCGCCGTTGACACCGGTGCGGGGCCCGTTTCGGATCAGGTCCGGGTCGGCGGGCTCGCCTCTGAGGACCGTCATCTCCCCGCCCGACGTGCACACGTCCAGGCCGTTCTGCTCGCGGGCGACGCCGAGGGCCTGGCAGAGCCGGGCCGGGCCGCGGGCGAGGTCGCGGACGGTCGAGCGGGGACGGCGCGCCCGGGCGATCTCCTCACCCTCGATGATCTCGCCGGCGCGGAGCAGCACCGCCATGGACGTCCCGTCCGGCCCGCACACGAGATTCATGCAGAAGTGCATGCCGTAGGTGAAGTAGACGTAGACGTGCCCGGGCGGACCGAACATGACCTCGTTGCGCCGGGTCCGCCCCCGGTAGGCGTGGGACGCCGGGTCCAGCGGGCCCGCGTACGCCTCCACCTCGGTGAGCCGGGCGGCCACCTCCCCCTCCGGGGTGCGGTGGCTGATCACGTGCCCGAGCAGCGCGGGCGCGACCTCCTCCACCGGGCCGTCGAAGAACTCCCTGGGCAGCACCGCCGCGTCCATCGCCTCACCGTGGTCTAGGGAAAGCCTCACCGACCGACCAGCCTAGGGGGCGGCCCGCACCAGGGCGGCCGCCCCTCTCCGGTTCAGGAGTCCGAGCCGGCGGCCCAGGCGGCGTGGCCGTTGACGAGCGTGCGCAGGGCGCCGATCTGCTCGCGGACGCGGTCGGGCGCCGTCCCTCCATAGGCCTTGCGGGACGCGAGGGCGCCCTGGACGTTCAGCACCTCGCGGACGTCCGGCGTCAGGTGCGGCGACACCTTGCCGAGCTCCTCGTCGGTGAGGTCGTCGAAGTCCTTGTCGTTGACCTGGCACCAGACGACGAGGTGCCCGACGACCTCGTGGGCGTCGCGGAACGCCACGCCGCGCCGGACGAGCAGCTCGGCGAGGTCGGTGGCGAGGGCGAAGCCGTCCGGGGCGAGGGCCTCCAGCCGCTCGGTGTTGACCCGCATGGTCGCGATGAGCCCGGACATGGCGGGCAGCACGAGCAGCAGCGTCTCGACGGCGTCGAACGCGCCCTCCTTGTCCTCCTGCAGGTCGCGGTTGTAGGTGAGCGGGAGGCCCTTCAGCGTGGTGAGCAGGCCGACGAGGTGCCCGATGAGGCGGCCGGCCTTGCCGCGCGCCAGCTCGGCGACGTCGGGGTTCTTCTTCTGGGGCATGATCGACGACCCGGTGGCGTAGGTGTCGTCCATCTCGATCCAGCGGAACTCCTGCGAGGCCCACAGGCAGACCTCCTCGCCGAGGCGGGAGAGGTGCACGCCGATCAGGGCGGCCGCGAAGAGGAACTCGGCGACGAAGTCGCGGTCGGCGACGGCGTCCATGGAGTTGGGCGCGGCGGCGTCGAAGCCGAGCTCGGCGGCGGTGGCCTGCGGGTCGAGCGGCAGGGAGGAGCCGGCGAGGGCGCCGGAGCCGAGCGGGGACACGGCGGCGCGGCGGTCCCAGTCGCGCAGCCGGTCGATGTCGCGGGTGAGCGGCTGGACGTGCGCGAGGAGCTGGTGGGAGAACAGCACGGGCTGGGCGTGCTGCAGGTGGGTCATGCCGGGCGCGGCGACGCCGAGGTTGTGCTCGGCCTGCGCGATGAGCGCGGTCTCCAGCTCGACCAGCCGCGACACGATCTGCCGGACGTGGTCGCGCAGGTACAGGCGCAGGTCGGTGGCGACCTGGTCGTTGCGGCTGCGGCCGGCGCGCAGCTTGCCGCCGAGGGCGCCGAGGCGCTCCAGCAGGCCGCGCTCGAGGGCGGTGTGGACGTCCTCGTCGGCGACCGTGGGCCGGAACTCGCCGCTCCGGCACGCCTCCTCCAGGTCGTCCAGGGCACCGATCATGCGCTCGAGCTCGTCGTCGGTGAGCAGGCCCGCCCGGTTGAGGACGCGTGCGTGCGCGCGCGATCCCATCAGGTCGTAGGGGGCGAGCCGCCAGTCGAACTGGACGCTCACCGAGAGCCGCGCGAGCGCGTCCGACGGGCCGCCTTCGAACCGGCCGCCCCACAGCCGCGTCGGTGCCTTGGTCACGGAGAATCCTCTTCTTCCCACCACTGGTCGTTCGGTCAACTGCCATCTCACCACGCCGCCCCGCACGGGTACGGAACGGACGCACCCGCCGGACGCCGCGGCGCCGGCGTCCGCAACAGCGTACGGCGAATCCGCCGCGTCCCGCGGGTCAGGACGGGTCGTGCACGGGGCCGCCCGGCCCCTGGGTTCGTCGCTCGCGCGCACTGGTCAGCCGCAGCAGCGCCTGGGCGACGTCCTCCCCGCCGTCGGGGTCGCGGGCGATGACGAGGATGGAGTCGTCGCCCGCGACGGTGCCGAGGATGGACGGCCACTCGGCGTGGTCGATCGCCGAGGCCAGGTACTGGGCGGCGCCCGGCGGGGTCCGCACCATGACCAGGTTCGCCGACGCCTCGGCCGACACCAGCAGCTCGGCGGCGAGCCGGGAGAGCCGCCCGGTGAAGGTCTCGGCGGCGCCGGTGCGGGCGCGGCGGATCCGCTCGCCGCCCTCCCCCGGGACGGCGTAGATCAGGCTGCCGTCGTCGGCACGGAGTTTCACCGCGCCGATCTCGACCAGGTCGCGGGACAGCGTGGCCTGGGTGACCTCGACGCCCTCGTCCCCGAGGAGCTTCGCGAGCTCCCCCTGCGAGTGGACGGGGTGCCGGGTCAGCAGCTCGATCACCCGGGCGTGCCGCGCGGCCTTGGTCATGGGGGTCGTCACCGGGAGCGCTCCAGGAGCCACACGAGCAGCGCCTTCTGCGCGTGCAGCCGGTTCTCGGCCTCGTCCCAGACCCGGCTCTGCGGGCCGTCGAGGACGGAGGCGGCGATCTCCTTGCCGCGGTAGGCGGGCAGGCAGTGCAGCACGATCGCCTCGGGGTCGGCGAGGGCGAGCAGCCCCTCGGTCACCGAGTACGGCTCGTACAGCGAGGTGTCCTTGCCGTCCTGGCCCATCGACACCCACGTGTCGGTGGCGAGGACGTCGGCTCCCGCGGCGGCCGCGGCGGCGTCGGCGGTGACCGTCACGGACCCGCCGGTCGCGGCCGCGATCTCCGTCGCGCGCGCGACGACCGCGGGGGCGGGCGGCAGGGAGGCGGGGGCGCCGATCCGGACGTGCATCCCGGCGGTGGCTCCGCCGAGCAGGTAGGAGTGCGCCATGTTGTTGGCGCCGTCGCCGAAGTAGGCGAGGGTGGCGCCGGCGAGGCCGCCCTTGGCCTCCCGGACGGTCTGGAGGTCGGCGAGGATCTGGCAGGGGTGGAACTCGTCGGTGAGGGCGTTGACGACCGGGACCGCGGTGCCGGCGGCCATCTCCTCGATGCGCTCCTGCCCGGCCGTGCGCCACACGATGGCGCTGACCTGGCGTTCGAGGACGCGGGCGGTGTCGGCGATGGTCTCGCCGCGGCCGAGCTGGCTCGTTCCCGCGTCCATCACCAGGGGGTTGCCGCCGAGCTCGGCGATGCCGACGGCGAACGACAGCCGGGTCCGCGTGGACGGCTTGTCGAACAGCACGGCCACCGAGCGCGGACCCTCCAGCGGCCGGTGGCCGAAGCGGTCCTTCTTCACCTGCGCGGCGAGGTCGAGGACTTCGGCCTGCTCGCCGGGGGTGAGGTCGTCGTCCCGCAGAAAGTGCCTGGTCACGGTCGCTTCTCCTGCTCGGTGGCGGCGGCGTCGAGGATACCGGGGAACGCCTCGGTGAACGAGTCCGCCTGCTCGGCGGTGAGGACCAGCGGCGGCGCGAGGCGCACCGCGTCCGGCCGGAGCGCGTTGACCAGGAAGCCCGCGTCGCGGGCGGCGGCCTCCACCGCGGCCGCGTGCGGCCCGGTCAGCACGGTCGCCAGCCACAGCCCGCGGCCCCGCACGCCCGCGAGCAGCGGGTGGTCGACGGCGTCGAGGCCGGCGGCGAGGGACTCCCCCACGGAGGCGGCGTGGGCGAGCAGGCCGTCCTTCTCGATGGTGGTGAGGACGGCGAGGGCCGCCGCCGCGGCGACCGGGTTGCCGCCGAACGTGCTGCCGTGGTCGCCCTTGGCGAACAGGTCGCCGTGCGGGCCGAACGCGACGCACGCCCCGATCGGCAGGCCGCCGCCGAGGCCCTTGGCGAGGGTGAGGACGTCGGGCCTGGCGTCCTCGTGCTCGAAGGCGAACCAGGTGCCGGTGCGGCCGATCGCGGACTGGATCTCGTCGGCGACGAACAGCGCGCCCGCCGCGTCGCAGATCCGGCGGACGGCGGCGAAGTACCCGTCCGGCGGCGGGACGACCCCGGCCTCGCCCTGGGTGGGCTCCAGGAACACCGCCGCGCAGTGCTCGTCCACCGCGGCCTCGAGCGCGCCCGCGTCCCCGTACGGGACGAAGCGGACATCGATGCCGAACGGCCCGAACGGCTCCCGGATCGCGGCCTTGCCCGTCAGGCTCAGCGCGCCGAGCGTCCGGCCGTGGAAGCCGTCCTCGGCCGCGACGACGTACGGGCGCCCGTTCGCCTTCCCGTACTTGAGGGCGAGCTTGAGCGCGCACTCGTTCGCCTCGGTGCCGCTGTTGGCCAGGAACACCTTGCCGTCGCCGCCCAGCAGCTCCCGCAGCCGCTCGGCGAGCAGCACCTCCGGCTCGTGCAGGAAGAGGTTGGAGGTGTGCGCGATGGTCGCGGCCTGGGACGCCACCGCCTCGACGAGCGCGGGGTGGCCGTGCCCGAGCGAGCTGACCGCGATCCCCGCGATGAGGTCGAGGTACTCGCGGCCGTCGGTGTCCCACACCCGGCAGCCCTCGCCGCGCGCGAGCGCCACGGGCGGGACGCCGTAGTTCGGCATGAACGCCGCCTCGAACCGCTCCCTGAGATCGCTCATGAGGTCTCCTCCGCCCCGGTCGCCCCCGGAGGGCTGGGCAGCACCATCGTTCCGATCCCTTCGTCGGTGAAGATCTCCAGCAGCAGCGAGTGCAGGACCCGGCCGTCCAGGACGTGGGCCTGCGGGACGCCGCCGCGCACGGCCGCGAGGCAGGCCTCCATCTTGGGCACCATCCCCGCCGACAGGTCCGGCAGCAGCACGGCCAGCTCGTCGGTGGTGAGCCTGTCGATGACGTCGTCGCTGTCGGGCCAGTCGGCGTAGAGGCCCTCGACGTCGGTGAGGACGACGAGCTTCGCCGCGTCGAGCGCGACGGCCAGCGCGGCGGCGGCGGTGTCGGCGTTGACGTTGTAGACCTCGCCGTCGTCGCCGCGCGCGATGCTGGAGACCACCGGGACGCGGCCGTCGTCCAGCAGGGCCCGCACGGCCCCGACCTGCACCTCGACGATCTCGCCGACCTGGCCGATGTCGACGGGCGCGCCGTCCACGACCGCCCGCTTGCGCTCGGCGGTGAACAGGTTCGCGTCCTCGCCGGACATGCCGACCGCGAACGGGCCGTGCCGGTTGATCAGCCCGACGACGTCGCGCTGCACCTGCCCGGTCAGCACCATCCGGACGACCTCCATGGCCTCCGGGGTGGTGACCCGCAGCCCGGCGGTGAACGTCGAGTCGATGCCGTTGCGGGCCAGCGCCGCGTTGATCTGCGGACCGCCGCCGTGCACGATCACGGGCTTCAGCCCCGCGTAGCGCAGGAACACCACGTCCTCGGCGAAGGAGTGGCGCAGTTCCTCGTCGGTCATGGCGTGCCCGCCGTACTTGATCACGACGGTCGTGCCGTGGAACCGCTCCAGCCACGGCAGGGCCTTGATCAGCGTCTCGGCCTTGCTCATGACGCCCAGCCGGTTCTTGCGCATCTCCGCGCCCGAGGTCACCGCGCTCATGTCGAGTACGCCGAGTTCTCGTGGACGTAGTCGGCCGTGAGGTCGGTGGTCCAGACGGTGGCGCTGTGCGGGCCCGCGGACAGGTCGACGGTGATCGTCACGTCGCGGGGGCGCAGGTCGACCTTGTCGCGGTCGTCGCCGAACGAGCCGTTCCGGCACACCCACACGCCGTTGATCGCGACATTGAGGTGGTCGGGCTCGAACACCGCGTCGGTGGTGCCGACGGCCGACAGCACCCGGCCCCAGTTGGGGTCCTCGCCGTGGATCGCGCACTTGAGCAGGTTGTTGCGGGCGACGGAGCGCCCGACGGTGACCGCGTCGTCCTCGGACGCGGCGCCGACGACCTCGATCGCGATGGCCTTGGACGCGCCCTCGGCGTCCACGAGCAGCTGCCGGGTGAGGTCGCCGCACACCTCGGTGAGCAGCGCGGTGAACTCCTCCTCGTCCGGGACGACCTCGGCGGCGCCCGACGCCAGCAGCAGCACGGTGTCGTTGGTGGACATGCACCCGTCGGAGTCGAGCCGGTCGAGGGTGACGCCGGTGGCCGCGCGCAGCGCCCGGTCGAGCGCTTCCGCGGGCAGGTCGGCGTCGGTGGTGACGACGCAGAGCATGGTGGCCAGGGAGGGGGCGAGCATGCCCGCGCCCTTCGCCATCGCGCCGATCATGTAGCCGCCGGCGCCCTGCCGGAACGAGATCTTGGCGACGGTGTCGGTGGTGCGGATCGCGTCGGCGGCGGCGAGCCCGCCGTCGCCGCGCGACAGCTCGGCGGCGGCCTTCTCGACGCCGGGCAGCAGCAGGTCCATCGGCAGCCGCTCGCCGATCAGCCCGGTGGAGCAGACGGCGATCTCGCCGGCCGAGTCGTCCAGCAGCTCGGCGGCCTTCTCGGCGGTGGCGTGGGTGTCCTGGAAGCCGGGGGCGCCGGTGCAGGCGTTGGCGCCGCCCGCGTTCAGCACGACGGCGCGGACGCGGGCGCCCTTGAGGACCTGCTCCGACCACAGGACGGGCGCGGCCCGCACCCGGTTGCGGGTGAAGACGCCGGCGGCCGCGCGGGACGGCCCGTCGTTGACGACGAGGGCCAGGTCGCGGTTGCCGCTGTCCTTCAGCCCGGCGACGACGCCGGCGGCGCGGAAACCCCGGGGGGCGGTGACGCTCAAGGGGACACTCCGATCGTGGTCAGCCCGAGTTCTTCCGGGAGGCCGAGGGCGAGGTTGGCGCTCTGCACCGCGCCGCCCGCGGTGCCCTTGGTGAGGTTGTCGACGGCGGCGACCACGACGACGCGCCCGGCCGCCTCGTCCAGCGCGACCTGGACGAGGACGGTGTTCGCGCCGAGGGTCATGGACGTGGCGGGCCACTGCCCCTCCGGCAGCAGCCCGAGGAACGGCTCGCCCGCGTAGGCCTCCTCGTAGGCGGCGCGCAGCGCGGCGGCGGTGACGCCGGGACGCGCCTTCGCGGTGCAGGTGGCGAGGATGCCGCGGCTCATCGGCGCGAGCGTCGGGGTGAAGGAGACCGTGACCGGCTCGCCCGCCGCCGCGCTCAGGTTCTGGATCATCTCGGGCGTATGCCTATGCGTGCCGCCGACAGCGTAGGCGGACACCGAGCCCATCACCTCGCTGCCCAGCAGATGGGGCTTGAGGGCCCGCCCGGCCCCGGAGGTGCCCGACGCCGCCACCACGACGACGTCGGGTTCGGCGAGGCCGGCGGCGAGCGCCGGGAACATCGCGAGCGAGACGGCCGTCGGGTAGCAGCCGGGCACGGCGACGCGCCTGGCGGAGCGCAGCGCGTCCCGGTGGCCGGGCAGTTCGGGCAGGCCGTAGGGCCAGGTGCCCGCGTGGGGCGTGCCGTAGAACTTCTCCCAGTTGGCGGGGTCGGCGAGGCGGTGGTCGGCGCCGCAGTCGATGACCAGGACGTCCTCGCCGAGCTGCTCGGCGAGCGGCCCGGACCGGCCGTGCGGCAGGGCCAGGAACACCACGTCGTGGCCGGAGAGCGTGCCGGGGGTGGTCTCCTCCAGAACGCGCCCGGCCAGGGATCGCAGGTGGGGCTGGTGCGCGCCGAGCTCGGCGCCCGCGTTGGCGCCCGCCGTCAGCGCGCCGATCTCGAACTCTGGATGTCCCGCCAGGATGCGCAGCACCTCGCCGCCCGCGTAGCCGCTGGCGCCGGCGACCGCCGTCCGGATTCCCATGTCCACTCTGCCCTTCGATAACAGTAAGCAAGAGTATGCATGAGACTGGATGTCTATTCAACGACGGGTTACGTCTTTCACACCGCTGAGACAAGCACCACAGGGCAGATACTTAGGCATCTAATGATTTGCCCCCTAAACATCAGTGCCCTAACATCACTCGCATGGAGAACCACGGTCTCGAAGACCTCAAGTTGTTCGGTCCCGTGGAGGAGTGGCCGGTCGGACGGCTCTTCGGCGCCGCCTCACGGCTGTCGGGCCCGATCGTGTGGCGCATCATCGAGCGGCACGGCATCAGCCCGGCGGGCTTCTTCCTGCTGCGCCTGCTCATCGTGGAGGACGGCCTGCGCCCCGGGGAGGTCGCCAAGCGCCTGATGGTCACCCCCGCGACGGTCACCTCGGTCGTCGACACGCTGGAGCGCAACGGGCACGTGCGGCGCGAGCGCTCCTACCGGGACCGGCGCGGCGTGATGCTGCTCATCACCGACTCCGGCCGGCGGTTCCTGGCCGAGAAGTCCGGCCCCATCGGCCGCGATCTCTCCCGCCTCTACGACGTCGTCGACGAGGACGACGAGGCGGCCGTCCGCCGGTTCCTGCTCAGGTTGATCCAGAAATTCGAGAACTACTCCCCCGACGAGGAAGCGAAGGGAGACGGCGCGTGACCAATCCCCCCGAAACCGCCGTTCGCACGGTCGACTTGAGGAAGACCTATCCCGCGTCCGGGCCGCGCCCCGCGGTGCCCGCCGTCCAGGGCATCGACCTGGACGTCCCGCGCGGCGAGTTCTTCGGCCTGCTCGGCCCGAACGGCGCGGGCAAGTCGACCACGATCGGCATGCTCACCACGCTCGTCGTCCCGACCGGCGGCAGCGCCCAGGTGTCCGGCCTGGACGTGGTGAAGGACGCCGTCGAGATCAAGCGCCGCATCGGCGTGGTCTCGCAGAACAACACCCTCGACAACGAGCTCACCGTCGCCGAGAACCTGGAGTTCCGCGGGCGGTACTTCGGGCTCGGCGCGCGGGACGCCCGCAGGCGCGCCGCCGAGCTGCTGGAGCTGTTCGGGCTGACCGAGCAGCGCGGCGGCAACCCGTTCGAGATCTCCGGCGGGCAGGCCAAGCGCGTGATGATCTGCCGTGCCCTCATGCACGGCCCCGAGGTGCTGTTCCTGGACGAGCCGACCGCCGGCCTCGACCCGCAGACCCGCACCAACCTCTGGGAGGTGCTGCGGGGGCTGCAGGCGGGCGGGCAGACGATCGTCCTCACCACCCACTACATGGAGGAGGCCGAGGCGCTCTGCGACCGGGTCGCGGTCGTCGACCACGGCAAGGTCCTCGCCAGCGGCACCGTCGACCAGCTGAAGTCCAGCGCCGGCGCCGACACCGTCATCACGGTGACCTACGACGCCCCCGCCCCGCAGGAGATCAAGAAGCTCGGCGACCGGACCGGCATCAGCAAGGTCGAGGTCACCGACGGCCAGGTCCGCGTGTTCGCGGCCGAGCCCGACGGCATCCTCGGCGAGCTCGTCACGATCGGCTCGGCCGCCGGCGTGGGCGTCACCGACGCGACGCAGCTGCGCCCGAGCCTGGAGACCGTCTTCCTCACCCTCACCGGAAGGGACTACCGCGAGTGACCGCCACCTCCGCCCCCGCCGTTCTGGCACCGCCGCCGCCGGCGCGGGCCACGGTGCCCCGCACGTTCGCCGCGATGATGGCGCGCGAGGCGCTCGTCATGCGCAAGAACTTCCTGTCGACGTTCGTCCGGGTGCTGGTGCAGCCGGTCATGTTCGTGTTCGTGTTCGCCTACGTGCTGCCGAAGCTCGGCGGCGGCGCCATGGCGGGCGGGCCCGGCGGGCCGACGTTCTCCACCATCCTGCTGCCCGGGCTCGTCGGCTCGTCGATCATCATGCAGGCGATGATGGCGGTGATCTTCCCGCTGATGATGGAGCTGAACTGGCAGAAGTCGATCACGGACCGGGCGCTGGCGCCGGTGCCGGTGCCGCTGCTGGCCGTGCAGAAGATCATCGCGGCGGCGGTCCAGGGCCTGATCGGCGGGCTGCTGGTGTTCCCCGCGGTCCTGTTCATCCACGCCGAGGGCCAGTCGCCCGAGGTGCACGTGGACAACTGGCCGGTCCTGATCGCGGTGATGGTGGTCGGCGCGCTGATGTCGGCGTCCGGCGGGCTGCTGCTCGGCACCCTGATGAACCCGCAGAAGGTCCAGGTGCTGTTCGCGATGGTGC
Source organism: Spirillospora sp. NPDC049024 (assembly GCF_040649235.1). Classification (NCBI taxonomy): domain Bacteria; kingdom Bacillati; phylum Actinomycetota; class Actinomycetes; order Streptosporangiales; family Thermomonosporaceae; genus Spirillospora; species Spirillospora sp. NPDC049024. The sequence continues at coordinate 129,885 of NZ_JBEZFD010000025.1, read as the reverse complement.
TGCTGCCGATGACGATGCTCGGGTGCGTCTACTACCCGTGGTCGGCGCTCGACAACATCCGCTGGCTGCAGATCCTCAGCCTGTTCAACCCGCTGGTGTACGTCAGCGAGGGGCTGCGCAGCGCGCTCACGCCAGAGATCCCGCACATGCCGGTGTGGGCGTTCCTGCTCGCCATCGTCGGCGGGACGGCCCTGCTGGCGTGGGGGGCGACCCGCACCTTCACCAAGCGCGTGCTGACCTGACCGGCCCTTCGGCGGCCCCCGCGCGGTTCCGGCCGCGCGGGGGCCGCCGCGTGTTCTACATCGGCTCGACCTCGGTGAGCCCGGACGCCCGGTCCATGCGCAGCCAGCGGGTGATGCCGAGCGTACGCAGGAACGGCACGTCGTGGCTGACCACGACCAGCGCGCCCTCGTAGGCTGCGAGCGCCTGCCCGAGCTGCGCGGCGCTGGCCATGTCGAGGTTGTTCGTCGGTTCGTCCAGCAGCAGCAGCTGCGGGGCCGGCTCGGCGAGCAGCAGCGACGCCAGCACGGCGCGGAACCGCTCGCCGCCCGACAGGGTCCCGGCGGGCTGGTCGGCCCGCGCGCCGCGGAACAGGAACCGCGCCAATCCGGCCCGGATCCGCGCCGGCGGCGCCGACGGCGCCTGCACGCGGACGTTCTCGACGACGCTGAGGTCCTCGTCCAGGACGTCGAGCCGCTGCGGCAGGTAGCGGACGCCGTCCACCCCGAGCTTCACCGCCGTGCCCTCGGGGACGCGGTCGCCCACGAGGGCCCGCAGGAACGTGGTCTTGCCCGAGCCGTTCGGCCCGACGAGCGCGATCCGCTCCGGCCCTCGGACGATCAGCTCCGCCAGCGTGCCGGGCTCCGGCTCGGGCGCGGTCAGGCCCGTCACGGTCAGGACCGTCCGCCCCGCCGGGACGCGGGTGGCGGGCAGCTCGACGCGGATCCCGGCGTCCTCGCGGACGGCCTCCTCCGCCTCGGTGAGCCGCGTGCGGGCGTCGGCGAGCCGCTCCTCGTGCATGATCCGGTGCTTGCCCGCCGAGACCTGGGCCTGCCGCTTGCGCTCGCCCATCACGATCTTGGGCTCGCGCTTGTTCTCCTGCATCTTGCTGCCGTAGCGCTTGCGCCGGGCGAGCTTGACATGGGCCTCCTCCAGTTCGCGCTTCTGGCGGCGCAGGTCGGTCTCGGCGGCCCGGACCGTCCGTTCCGCCGCCTCCCGCTCGACGGCGAGCAGGTCCTCGTAGGCCGAGAGGTTGCCGCCGAAGGACCGGACGGCGCCGTCGCGCAGGTCGGCGATCTCGTCGACGCGGTCGAGCAGCTCCCGGTCGTGGCTGACGACGACGAGCACGCCCGTCCAGGACGCGACCGCCTCGTACAGGCGGTGGCGCGCGTCCAGGTCCAGGTTGTTGGTCGGCTCGTCGAGCAGCAGGACGTCCGGACGGGCGAGGAACCGGGCCGCCAGCCCGGTCATCACGGCCTCGCCGCCCGACAGCGTCGGGACCGTCCGGTCCAGGTCGAGATGGCCGAGGCCGAGCCGGTCGAGTTCCGCGCGGGCGCGCTCCTCGACGTCCCAGTCGTCCCCGACCGCGGTGAAGTTCTCCTCCGTGGCCTCGCCGCGCTCGATGGCGTGCAGCGCCGCGCGGGTCGCGGTGATGCCGAGCAGGTCCGAGACCGTTGCGGTGTCGTCGAGGACGAGGTTCTGCGGCAGGTAGCCGATCTCCCCCTCGACGCTGACGGTGCCCGACCCGGGACGCAGCTCACCGGCGATGATCTTCAGCAGGGTGGACTTGCCGGAGCCGTTGACGCCGATCAGACCCGTCCGGCCGGTGCCGAACGCGGCGTCCAGCCCGTCCAGCACGACGGTGCCGTCCTCCCAGGCGAACGACAGGTCCGAGCACACGATGGCGAATGACATGGGCGGCCTCCATGGATGGGTGGGAGAAAGTGCGGGTACGCATGGAGACACCGCGGATCGCGCGACGCGCCAGCGGGCATGGAAAAGCCCGGCGGGGAAGAAGTCCGCACTGAGGTCACGTGCGCGGGCCGAGAGCGGCCACTGCGCGGTGTCGGACCTCAGATCCTCAATGGACTCCCCAACCGGGCGGCGATGTGACGCGGTACAGATTACCGGACGACTTATCGCAACACAAGTAGCGTTAAGAATCGGCATGCTTGTCCGGATGGGGACCGTCAGCCCGGTGTTCGCCGGACGCACACCGGAACTGCGCGCGTTACGCGCGGCGCACGCGCGGGCGTGCGCGGGCGAGGCCGCGGCCGTGCTCGTCGGCGCCGAGGCGGGCGGCGGCAAGACGCGCCTGGTCGCCGAGTTCACCCGGGACCTGCGCACGCTCACCGGCGCCTGCCTCGACCTCGGTGTCGCCGGCCTCCCCTACGCCCCGTTCAGCGCGGTCCTGCGGAGCGCCGGGCGGGAGGCGATCGTCTCCCTGACGCCGGCGGCGGCCCTGCCGGACCTGGCCCGGCTCATGCCCGACCTGACCGCCGCGACGCCCCCGCCCGACGACGGCGCCGGCCGGCTGCGGCTGTTCGAGCGGGTCCTCGCCCTGATCGAGCGGCTGGCGGAGGCCGGACCGGTCACGCTCCTCATCGAGGACGCCCACTGGGCCGACGGCTCCACCCGCGACCTGCTGACGTTCCTGTTCCGCAACCCGCCGCGCGCCGCGGTGCTGCCAGTGGTCACCTTCCGCCCCGAGGAGCCCGGCACACGGCCGTGGTTCGCCGAACTGGCCCGCCTCCCCCACGTGGCCCGGCTGGACCTGCCGCCCCTCACCCCGGACGAGGTCGCCGACCAGGTGCGCGGCATCCTCGGCGGCGCCGACCCCGAGGCGGTGCGGGACGCCCACGCGCGCGGCGGCGGCAATCCCCTCTTCGTCGAGGCGATCGTCGCGAGCCCCGGCGCCGCGGTGCCGGGTTCCCTGCGGGACCTGCTGCTCGCGCGCGTCCACCGCCTCCCCCGGGCGACCGGCGAGGTGCTGCGGGCCGTCGGCGCCGCCGGGGCCGGAGCGGGGCACGGCCTGCTGGCCGCGGTGACCGACCTGCCCGAACCGGAGCTGAGCGAGGCGCTGCGCCCGGCCGTCGACCACGGCCTGCTGGTCGTGGACGGCGACGGTTACGCGTTCCGGCACGCGCTCATCCGCGAGGCCGTCCACGAGGACATGCTCCCCGGCGAGCGGTCCGCCCTCCACCGGCGGTTCGCCGAGGCCATCGAGCGCTCCCCGGAGCTGAGCGACGCCCCGGCGAGTGCGCTGGCCGTCCACTGGCAGGGCTGCGGCGACCACGCCAGGGCGCTGGCCGCCGCGTGGCGGGCCGCCGGGGAGCGCAAGGCCGCCACCGCCCACGCCGAGCAGCTGGACCTCCTCGAGCGCGTCCTCGACCTGTGGGACCGCGTCCCCGGCGCCGCGTCCCGCATCGGCCTCGGCCGCCACGAGGTCATGGCGGAGGCGGCCCGGGCGGCCGGGGCGGCCGGCGACCCGGCTCGCGGCCTTCCGCTCGTGCAGCGGATGCTGGACGAGACGGGCGACGAGCACGCGGCCGAGCTGCTGACCCTCCGCGCGCTGATGCTCGGGTACCAGGGCGACGACGCCGAGCTGGACGACCTCCGGCGGGCCGAACGGCTCGCCGCCGAGCCCGGACCCGTCCGCGTCCTGGCCCTGGGGCGGCTCAGCGGCCGGCTCCTGGTCTACGGCGAGACGCGCGAGGCGGAACGGCTCGGCCGGGAGGGCATCGAGCTGGACCGCCGCCTCGGCCGGTCGTCGATGACCCAGGACCTGGAGGTCACGGTAGCGGCCGCCGCGGCGAGGGACGGCGACGGCGACATCACGTCCCTGGAGCGGCTCCGGCGGCGCGGGCTCCCTCCGCGCGTACGCGTCCGGGCGCTGAACTTCCTGGCGCACTGCCACCTCAACGCCGGCCGCCTCGCCGAGGCGCTGGCGTCGGTCGCCGAGGGCCTCGCCGCCGCGGAGGAGGCGGGCCTGGCGCACAGCGCGGGGCTGCCCCTGGCCGTCAACGAGGTGGAGGCGCTGTACCGCCTCGGCCGCTGGGACGAGGCGGCCGGCATGCTCCGGCGGCGGCTGGCCCGCCACCACGGCCCCGCCTTCCGCGTCCAGATGATGATCTGGCGCACCGCGCTGCTGGCCGCCCGCGGAACGGGGCCGGAACCCGATCCGCAGGTCCTGGCCCTGCCGCTCGACGCCGGGTTCCCCCAGACCACGCTGCCGCTCGCCCAGATGGTCATCGAGTGGCGGCTGGCGGAGGACGACCGGCCGGCGGCCCGCGCGACCGCCGACGCCGTCCTGCGCCATCCGCGGCTGACCGTCCAGCCCTGCTACGCCTGGCCGCTGCTGGAGGCCGCCGCACGCGCCGGCGGGCCGTCGCTTCCCCGGGTGGCCGAGGTCGCCGCGCGGCTGCCCGCCGCCACCCCGGTCGAGGCGGCCCACCAGGCGGCGGTGACCGCCCTGACCGAAGGCGCCGCCCCCTGGGACCGGGTGGTCGATGCCTGGGAACGGCTGAAGCAGCCGTACCCGCTGGCCGGCGCGCTGTTCGACGCCGCCTGCGCCGACCTCGCGGCCGGGGACCGGACGGCGGCCGCCGCACGGATCCACCGCGCCGCCGGGATCGCCGCCGGCCTCGGCGCGGCGCCGCTGGCCCGGCGCATCTCCGAACGCGCCCGCCGCGCGGGCCTGGCGGGCCCGTCCGGCGGCCCGCTCACCGCCCGCGAGTCGGAGGTGGTCCGACTGCTGGCGCGCGGGCGCTCCAACCGGGAGATCGCCGAGGAACTGGTCATCTCTCCCAAGACCGCGAGCGTCCACGTCTCCAACATCCTCGCCAAGCTCGGGGTCGCGTCCCGCGGCGAGGCGGCCGCCGCCGCCCGCGACCGCGGCCTGGCCTAGGCCGGCGGGCGCGCGGATAAGGCGCCTCCTTATGGCCCGCGGGCACGCCTTACGGCGAGCGTCGGAGCATGGAAGCCGCCGTGCACACCTCCCGCCTGCGCCGCACCTACGGGCGCAGGCGCCGGGACCCCGTCGTCGCGCTGGACGACCTGACCCTGACCGTCGCGCAGAACGAGATCCACGGGCTGCTCGGGCCGAACGGCGCGGGCAAGACCACCCTCGTCGAGATCCTCTCCACCGTGCTGCTGCCGTCGGGCGGCTCGGCGCGGATCCTCGGCCACGACGTCGTGACCGACACCCGCACCGTCCGGGCGCTGGTCGGGCTCGTGCTCGGCGGCGACCGCGGCCTCTACGACCGGCTGAGCGCCCGCCGGAACCTGCTGTTCTGGGGCGCGCTCCACAAACTGGACTCCCGGACGTCCCGCAGGCGCGCCGCCGCGCTGCTGGAGCGCGTCGGGCTTGCCGAGCGGGCCGACGAGCCCGTGGAGAGGTTCTCGCGCGGGATGCGCCAGCGGCTCCACCTGGCGCGGGGGCTGCTGCACGAGCCGCGCGTGCTGTTCCTGGACGAGCCGACCTCGGGGCTCGACCCCGTCGCCGCCGGCGCGTTCCGCCGGCTCGTGCTCGACCTGCGCGCCGAGGGCCGCACGTTCCTGCTGGCCACCCACGACATGGACGAGGCCGCGGCGCTCTGCGACCGGGTCACGCTCATCGACCGCGGCCGGATGCTGCTGACCGGCGACCCCGCCGGGATCGGCCGGTTCCTCGGCGACCGCGAGTGCGTCGACTTCACCCACCCCGACGCGGCCCTCGCCGGAGCCCTCGCGGACCTGCCGGACGTCACGGACGTCGAGCACCGCGACGGCGAGGCGTGGCGCGCCCACACCGCGGACCGGGACGGCACCCGCCGCGTCCTGGCATGGCTGCTGGAGCGGGACGTGCTCACCGCGCGGCGCGGCCGGCCGACCCTCGAAGAGGTCTACCTGCGCGCGGTCGGCGACCGGGGGATGCGCGTATGAGCGCGCTCCGCGCGGTGTGGCACGCCGTCGCGCTCCAGGCGGCGCTGTCGCGGCGCGGCCCCGAGCACGCCCTCATCCTGCTCATCGTGCCGATGCAGACGACGACCATGCTGGCGCTGACGGCGCACCGCCCGGACGTCACGGCCAACGCCGTCCTGGCGCCCGGGCTGATCGGGCTGTGGGTCGCCGCCCTCGACTACGCCGGGCGCATCGTGGCCGAGGACCGCTGGGCCGGCCGCATGCCCGCGCTGCTCACCGCGCCCGTCCCGCTCGCCCTGGTGGTGGCCGGGCGGGTCTCGGCGGTCGTGCTCGTGGGCGCGGCCGCGTTCGCCGAGTCCTGGCTGGTGGCCGCCCTCGGGTTCGGGCAGGTGCTGACGGTCGCCGACCCGGCGCTGTTCCTGCTCGCGGTCGCGGTCACCTGCCTCGCGACGATCGGGACCGCGACCCTCATGTCCGCCGTCTTCGTGATGTCGCGGGCCCGGGAGGTCCTGCAGAACTCCCTCGGCTACCCCTTCTACATCCTCGGTGGCATCCTCGTCCCGGCCGCGGCGCTGCCCGGCTGGCTGCACCCCCTCAGCCGGGCGGTCTTCCTGTCGTGGAGCGCCGATCTCCTGCGCGGCGCGGTCCGGGGCGACGCGGGCGGCTGGCCCTGGTCGGTCGCCGCCATCCTCGCGCTGGGCGCGGCGGCGATGGCGGCGGGCCTGTGGCTGACTCAGCACTACGTGGACCGGACCCGGCGGGAGGGGACGGTGGGCTTCGCATGAGGCACGCGCTGCGTATCGCCCGGGAGTCGCTGATCCTCGGGTTCGCCGAGATGAGCGCCGTCTACACGTGGAAGACGTGGACGTTCGGATGGCTGGTGCGGCTGCTGTGCCAGGCCGCTTTCTACGCCCTGCTGGGCCGCTACGTCGGCGACGAGGCCACCATGCGGTACGTGCTCGTCGGCAACATCGTCGTGCTGGCCTGCCTGGAGTCCACCATCGTGGTGATCTCGCTGGCCGGGGAACGGGCCATGGGGACGCTGCCGCTGCTCGCCATCGCACCGTCCGGGCACCTGCCCGTGTACCTGGGGCGCGGCCTGCAGTGGACGGTGACCGGGCTGACCAGCTCGCTCGTCGCCTGGGTCGTCCTGCCGCCGCTGCTGGGCGCCCCGCTGCCCTGGCCGCGCGCCGCGTACGCGATCCCGGTCATCGTGCTGATCCTCGCCGCCAGCTACGGGTACGGCTGCGCGCTCGCGGGCATCGCGCTGCGGCTGCGAGGCGTCGAATGGCTGGTGCTGAACTTCGCCTACGGGATCGTCATGACCTTCGGCGGTGTGAACGTCCCGGTGGAGTTCTGGCCCGGCCCGCTGCGGATCGCGGTGCAGGTGCTGCCGGTGGTGCACGGGCTGGAAGCGGTGCGCGGCATCCTCGACGGCGCGCCGCTCGGCCGCGTCCTGGGGCTCCTCGGGATCGAGGCGCTGGTGGGCGCCGGCTGGTACGCGGTCGCGGCCGTCTCGATGGACCGGCTCGTCTCCGCGGGCCGCCGCGACGGGAGCCTCCGCCACGCGGGCTGAGACGCGGGCGTGCCCCGGACCCGCGCCGGGTCCGGGGCACGCCCGCGCTCCGTCAGGCGCCGCGCAGGGCGGCTCCGGTCCGCTCGGACGCGGCGGCGACGGCGGAGTCGCGGGCCTGCGACGCCTCCTCGGCCGTGAGCGTCCGGTCGGGGGCGCGGAACCGCAGCGAGTACGCCAGCGACTTGCTGCCCTCGCCCACCTGCTCGCCGGTGTAGACGTCGAACAGCCGGATCGCCTCCAGCAGCTCGCCCGCGCCGTCGCGCAGCGCCGACTCGACCTCCGCGGCGGGCGTCCCCGAGTCGACGACCAGCGCGACGTCCTGCACCGCGACCGGGTACGACGACACGTGCGGCGCGCGGACCGCGACCGGCTCGCCCAGGCGGCGCAGCTCCAGCTCCATCGCGCACGACCGCGCGGGGAGCCCGTACGCCTTCGTGACGCGCGGGTGCAGCTCACCGGCGTGCCCGACCAGCGTGTCGCCCGCGTACAGCGCCGCGCAGCGGCCGGGGTGCCAGGGCGCGTGCTGGTCGGCCTTCACCGCCAGCTCGACGCCGACCTCGCGGGCCACCGTGCGGGCCGCCTCGATCGCGTCCGCCCACAGCGCCGGACGGCCCTCGCCCCACCAGCCCGACGGCTCGCGGTCGCCGGACAGCACCACCGCCACCCGGTGCGGCTGGTCCGGCAGCGCCGCCTCCAGCCCGGCGACCTCCTCCGCCGTCGGACCGCGGTCGACCGCGAGGCGCGGCGCGCGCTCCGGGGCGTCCGGACGCGGCCGGAACACCACGCCGACCTCGAACAGCGCGGCGTCGCCGAAGCCGCGCCCCACGTTGAGCGCCAGCACCTTGAGCAGCCCCGGCAGCAGCGTGGTGCGCAGCAGCGGCTCCTCCTCCGACATCGGGTTCGCCAGGCGCAGCGTCCGCCGCCGCGCGTCGTCTGCCGGGAGCTGGAGGCCGTCCAGGTCCTTCTCGGCGACGAACGGGAAGGCCAGCGCCTCCACGTAGCCTGCGCCGGCGAGCGCGCGGCCCACCCGGCGGCGCAGCCGCTGCTGCGCGGTCAGGCCCTTGCCCGCCGCCGGGCGCGGCGCCCGGGCCGGGATGTCCTCGTACCCCTCCAGCCGGATGACCTCCTCGGCGAGGTCGTTGGGCGCGGTCAGGTCGGGGCGCCAGGACGGCGGCGTCACCGTGAGCACGTCGTCGCCGGCCACCGTGCAGCCGACCTGCTCCAGGCGGCGGACCACGGCGTCCCTGCCGTAGGTCACGCCCGCCACCCGGTCGGGGTGCCCGGCGGGCATCGTCACCGCGGCCCGCTCGACCGGCGCCTCGGCGTGGGTGACGCCGGGCACGATCTCCGCGCCGCCGAGCTCGGCGAGCATCCGCACCGCCCGGTAGGAGGCGTACAGCGGCAGCTCGCGGTCGACGCCGCGCTCGAACCGGTGGGACGCCTCGCTGTGCAGGCGGTGCCGGCGGGCCATCCGGGCGGTGCCCATGGCGTCGAAGTGCGCGGCCTCGATCACCATGTCGCTCGACCGGTCGTCGATCTCGGTGGCGAGCCCGCCCATCGTGCCGGCCATCGAGATCGGCCCCGACTCGTCGGTGATGAGGATGTCGTCGGGGTCGAGGGTGCGCTTGACGTGGTCGAGCGTCTCCAGCTTCTCGCCGGGCGCGGCGCGGCGCACGACGATCGGGCCGGTGAGCTTGCCCCGGTCGAACGCGTGCAGCGGCTGCCCGAGCTCCAGCATCAGGTAGTTGGTGACGTCGACCGCCAGCGACACCGGCCGCATCCCCGCGCGGTGCAGGCGCACCTGCATCCACATCGGGGTCCGCGCGTCCGGGTCGAAGCCGCGCACCTCGCGCAGCACGAACCGGTCGCACGCGGACGGGTCCCCGATGCTCGCCGGGTAGGACGGCCCCTCGCCGGCAGGCACTTCCACGTCCGCCGGGTCCTTGAACGGCACCCCGTAGGCGATGGCGGCCTCGCGGGCGATGCCGCGGATCGACAGGGCGTAGCCGCGGTCGGGCGTGACGGCGATGTCGAGGACGTCGTCGCGCAGCCCGAGCTGCTCGATCGCGTCCGCGCCGACCGGGGCGTCCGGCGGCAGGACGAGGATGCCGCTGTGGTCGTCGCCGATGCCGAGCTCGGTCACCGAGCAGATCATGCCCTCGGACATCCGGCCGTAGGTCTTGCGGGCGCCGATCTCGAACCCGCCGGGGAGCACGCCGCCCGGCAGGATGACCACGACGCGGTCGCCGACCGCGAAGTTGGTGGCGCCGCAGACGATGTTCTGCGGCTCCCCGGTGCCGTTGGCGTCGCCGACGTCCACCTGGCAGTAGCGGATCGGCTTCTTGAAGCCGGCCAGCTCCTCGATCGCCAGGACCTCGCCGACCACGAGCGGGCCGGTGATGTCGGCGCCGGCGTGCTCGACCGTCTCGACCTCCAGGCCCGCCGCGATCAGCTCGGCGGCCAGCGCCCGGCCCGTGACGCCGGCCGGGAGCTCGACGTACTCGCGCAGCCAGGAAAGCGGGGCCCGCATCAGATCTCCATCCCGAATGGGAGGGTGAACCGGACGTCGCCCTCCACCATGTCGTACATGTCCTCCACGCCGTGCCGGAACATCAGCGTCCGCTCGACGCCCAGCCCGAACGCCCAGCCGCTGTAGCGGTCCGGGTCGACCCCGCAGGCCACCAGCACGCGCGGGTTGACCATGCCGCAGCCGCCGAGCTCGATCCAGCCCTCCGAGCTGCAGGTGCGGCACGGCTCGGCGCCCGGCTCCGCGGACGCGCCCCGGCACACGAAGCACTGCATGTCCACCTCGGCGGACGGCTCGGTGAACGGGAAGAACGACGGCCTGAACCGCGTCTTCAGCCCTTCGCCGAACATCCCGGTGACGAACGCGTCGATGCCGCCGCGCAGGTCGGCCATCGTCAGGCCCTCGTCGACCGCGAGCCCCTCCAGCTGGTGGAACACCGGGCTGTGCGTGGCGTCGAGCTCGTCGGTGCGGAACGTGCGCCCGGGCGCCACCACGTACACCGGCAGCGGCCGCGACAGCAGCGACCTGATCTGCATCGGCGAGGTGTGGGTGCGCATCACCAGCCCGGAGTCCTCCGACTCGACGAAGAAGGTGTCCTGCATCGTGCGGGCCGGGTGGTCGGGCAGGAAGTTGAGGGCGTCGAAGTTGAACCACTCCGCCTCGACCTCGGGCCCGTCGGAGACCTCGAAGCCCATCGAGACGAAGACGTCGACCATCCGCTCCTGCATGGTGGTCAGCGGGTGCCGGGCGCCGCGCGGGGCGCGGTCCCACGGCAGCGTGACGTCGACGGTCTCCTCGACGAGGACGCGGCGGTCGCGCTCCTCCTCCAGTTCGGCCTGGCGCGCCTTGAGCGCCTGGGCCACCGCGCCCCGGGCGGCGCCGATGCGCTTGCCGGCCTCGGCCCGGGCCGCGGGCGGCAGCGCGCCGATCTCGCGGTTGGCGAGGGCCAGCGGGGAACGGTCGCCGGCGTGCGCCAGCCGGACCTGCTTCAGGGCGTCGAGGTCGGCGGCCGCGGCGATCGCCGCGAGCGCCTCGGCGCGGGCCCGCTCCAGCTCCTCGGGCTGGAGCGCGGACACCTCGACGGGGTCATAGGACTTGTTGGGTGCAGACATGGTGGTGTGATCGACTCCGGTCGGCGTGGGACGCCCGCAGTCTAGTGCGCGGGCGGTGGACATCCGGAAAGCGTGCGCGTGACGCGCTGGCCCGCCCAGGGGTCCCGTGCCGTGCCGCGGATACGGGCCGCGGTCAGCCGGCGTAGTCGGGGGCCCCTGCGGGCACGGTAAATCGGAACTCGGCGCCGCCGCCGGGCGCCCGCCGCACGGTGATCACGCCGCCGTGCGCCTCGACCAGGCCCTTGACGATGTAGAGCCCGAGGCCGGTGCCGCCGCGGCGGCTGCCGCCGGGACCGCGCCAGAACTGCCGGAAGACGCGCTGGGCGGCCTCGGGCGGGATGCCCTCGCCCTCGTCGCGCACCGACACGGCCGCTCCCTCCTTATGCGCGTCCGGCTCCACCACAATGGTGACAGTGCCCGCCCCGTGGCGCACCGCGTTTTCGACGAGATTGCCCAGGATTTGATCCATCTTGTCGGGATCGAGCCACATCTCGGGCAGCTCGCCGCGCGTCTCGAAGCGGAAGCGGTCCTCCGGCTCCCCCGCCGCGACCCGGCCCGCGATGACCTTGCGGACCTCCTCGGGGAGGTCGACGACCTGGCGGCGCATCTCCAGCCGGCCCGCCTCGATGCGGGACACGTCCAGCAGCTCGGTGATCAGCCGGGTGACGCGGTCGGCGTCGGCGTTGACGGTCTCCAGCATCACCCGCTTCTGGTCGTCGTTGAAGCGGTGCCACTTGGCCAGCAGCGTCGCGGTGAACCCCTTGACGCTGGTCAGCGGGGAGCGCAGCTCGTGGGCGACGGTGGAGACGAGGTCGGCGCGGTCGCGCTCCTGGCGGGCGCGGTGCAGGGCGTCGCGCAGGCACACGGTGAACCGTTCCACACGGCGTTCGGCGTCGCGCCGGTACGCCGCGGTCACGAGCACCTCGGTGCCGCCGGGAAGGAACAGCACGCGCTCGGGATGGCGGGTGCGGGTGGACAGCCCGTCGTAGGGGGCGAGGCACTTCCACCAGTCGCGGCCCTCGGCGTCGTGCAGGGGCAGGACGTCGCGGAAGTCGCGCCCCAGGGCGGACCCGGCGGGGATGCCGGTGATCCGCGCGGCGGCGGCGTTGAACACGACGACGCGGGCGTCCCGGCCCGCGACCATCAGCCCGTCGGGCAGGTCGTCCGGGCCGCTCCCCTCGGGGCCCGGCCCGGACCCCGTCTCGGGTCCGCGCGCGGCCACGAGAGGGGATTCCTCTCCGCCCACAGCGGCCTCCAGAACACCGGTGAGAACGCGGCCTGTCGGAAAGAGACTCTAGCCCGAGTCGGACCCTTAACGGGACCCGGAAACCGCCTCGCGGCAAGGCATGTGTAGCCCTCGTGCAGGGGGTCGCCGCGGCCCGCGGAGGGCCTCATCAGGACATCCGCGGCTCATCCGGACCTCGTGGGCGAGTCGTGGTCCGACAGCGCGGCCTCGACGTCGCGGTGGATCGCGAACAACCGGTGCAGGCCGGTGATCTTCAGCAGTCGCAGCTGCGCGGGGCGGACCCCGGCCAGGGCGATCTCCCCCCCGGCCGCGGAGATCTGGTTGTGCGCCGCGACCAGCGCGCCGAGCCCGGCGGCATCGCAGAACGGCACGGCGGCGAAGTCGGCCACCAGGCGGCGCGGCCGGGCCCCGGGCAGCCGGCCGTGCAGCTCGACGAGCCGGTCGCGCAGCGGCCCGGCGGTGCGCAGGTCGATCTCCCCCGCCACCGCGACGACGGCCGTGTCGGCCCGCACCCGGGCGGTCTCGATGCGCAGCCCGTCGGCGGCGGGCGCGCCGGAGGCGTCCGGGGCGGACGGCGCCCGGCCCGCGCCGGCCCGGCACCGCACCTCCGGGGGACGCCGGCCCGCCCTTCCGGCTCGCCTGGTCTCCTCGGTCATACGCTCGCCCCCACTCCGTGCGGCCTCGTCGCCGCCCTGGTCAACGCACTGATCAACAGGTTAGGCGCGGCATCGCGGCAACGTGATCCCTCGCCGGTCGCGGTTCCCGCTCCTACCCGCGAACGAGTCCCGCGCGGCGGCAGGCCCCCCATGCCCCGCGTCCACGCGAAGACCATCTTCGCAGCTCACCGGTCGCGAGGCGGCACCTGTCGCGACCGCATGCGGCCATTCGATCACGGAACGCATCGAACGTCCGCGACCGCGGCGTGTCTCACGCGCGGCCCGGACCCGCTCCCTGGGCGGCGCGCTGCGCGCGGGCCGACGCATACAGGCATACGGCCGCGGCCGTCGCCAGGTTCAGGCTCTCGGCCCGCCCGTAGATGGGCACGCGGACGACCTCGTCGACGTGCCGCAGGATGTCGTCGGGCAGCCCCCACGCCTCGTTCCCGAACACCCAGGCCGTGGGGCGCGCGAGGACTCCCTCGTCGATCGCCTCGTCGAGGGTGCGGTCGCCCGCGCCGTCGGCGGCGAGGACGGTGAGGCCCGCGCCCTTCAGCTCCGGGATCAGCGTGTCGAACCGTGGGCCGACGACGACCGGCAGGTGGAACAGGCTGCCCGCCGAGGCGCGGACGCACTTGCCGTTGTAGGGGTCGACGGACGCGTCGGTGAACACGACCGCCTCCGACCCCGCGGCGTCGGCGGTGCGCAGGACCGTCCCCGCGTTCCCCGGGTCGCGGACGTGCGCGAGCACCGTCACCAGCCGGGGGCCGGCCTCCAGCGCCTTGCCGAGCGGGACGTCGACGAACTCGCAGACCGCCAGCAGCCCCTGCGGGGTGACGGTCTGGGCCAGCTCGGCCATGATCTCGCCGCTGACGCGCAGCACCGGCACTCCGGCGCGCTCGGCGGCGAGCACCAGCTCGGGATGGCGGGCCTCCGCCTCGGCCGTGGTGAACAGCTCGGCCAGCCCGCCGGGGATCTCCAGCGCCTCCCGCACCGCCTGCGGCCCCTCGGCGAGGAACCGGTTCTCGCGGCGCCGGAAGGCGCGTTTGGCGAGCCGCCGAGCGGCCTTCACCCGTGGTGATCGGAGAGAGGTCAGCTCGCGGCCCGCCATGTCGCTGTGATCGCCCGTGTGCCGGTCGCCCGGCTCAGGCCGCCTCCGTACCCTCGGCCGGGAGCGCGTCCTTGGCGACCTTGACCAGGGCGGCGAACGCCGGGGCGTCGTTCACGGCCAGCTCGGCGAGCATGCGCCGGTCGACCTCGACCTCGGCGGCCTTCAGGCCCTGGATGAACCGGTTGTAGGTGATGCCGTTGGCGCGGGCCGCGGCGTTGATCCGCTGGATCCACAGCCGGCGGAACTGGCCCTTGCGGTCCTTGCGGTCCCGGAAGGCGTAGGTCATCGAGTGGAGCTGCTGCTCCTTGGCCTTGCGGTACAGGCGCGAACGCTGACCGCGGTAGCCGCTCGACCGCTCCAGGACGACCCGACGCTTCTTGGCGGCGTTGACCGCCCGCTTCACGCGTGCCACGTGCTGACTCCTTCGTGGGGGCCGGGGCCATGCTGGCCTCGGCCGGTCGGCGATGTTCCCGGTCGAGTGCTACTTGCGCAGCAGCTTCTTGATGTTCTTGGCGTCGGCGTCGGCCACCACGGCGGGGCCGGACAGCCGGCGCGTCCGCTTGGTGGGCTTGTGCTCGAGCAGGTGGTTCTTGTTGGCGCGGCGGCGCATCACCTTGCCGGAGCCGGTCAGCTTGAAGCGCTTCTTGGCACCGCTGTGGGTCTTGGTCTTCGGCATGGTCGCCGTCGTCTCCCTCTTTCCCGGCCTCCGTGCCGACCGGCATGGAGGCGCGCCTGATCGGCGCATCGCACGGCGATCCGTGGACGCGCCAGGTCAGGCTTCAATGTACGTACGCCGCGACTTCGCTGAGCCGCGAGGTCGCGATGGGGGCCGCCGTGGAGCCGGCCCCGGACCGGCCGTCAGACGGTGGTCTCCGACTCCTGCCCGCGGGCCGTCTTCTTCTTGTGCGGACCGAGCACCATGATCATGTTTCGGCCGTCCTGCTTGGGCCGCGACTCGACGAAGCCGAGCTCCTCGACGTCGTCGGCGAGCCGCTGCAGCAGCCGGAAACCGAGCTCGGGACGGGACTGCTCACGACCACGGAACATGATCGTGACCTTCACCTTGTCCCCGGCCTTCAGGAACCGCACCACGTGACCCTTCTTGGTCTCGTAGTCGTGCGGGTCGATCTTCGGGCGGAGCTTGATCTCCTTGATGACCGTGTGCGCCTGGTTCTTCCGCGCCTCACGCGCCTTCATCGCGGACTCGTACTTGAACTTGCCGTAGTCCATGAGCTTCGCGACGGGCGGACGCGCGGTGGGCGCCACCTCGACGAGGTCGAGGTCCGACTCACGCGCGAGTTCAAGGGCCTTGGCGATGGGCACGATGCCCACCTGTTCGCCGTTCGGGCCGACGAGCCGGACCTCGGGCACGCGAATGCGGTCGTTGATACGCGGTTCGGCGCTGATGGGACCTCCTTGGGGCCGTTCTCAAGTTCGTTGGACCGGTCGTACCCCGAGGCTTCCACGAGAAAAGCCCCGCACGACTCACGCGCGGGGCCACCTTCGGTCTCCCGGGAACGGCAGTACCGCCCGGGAACGACGGCGGGACGAGCCCGAAGCCCGTTCGCCGGACCGAGAACCCACCGGCCTTGGGCCGGTCAGGTGGGAGGTGGCCTCCGCTTGAGCGCCCGGCACACGCCACCATCTGGTCGCGCGCACAGGGCCGGTCGACCACCAAGAATACCACCCGATGGGACTCGGTGCGCCATGCCCGGACGCCTCGCGCGGCCCCTCGCGACGCGGACGTCCTGACGGGGTACGCCGTCCCGTACAACCGGCCGGGCAGCGCCGCCATTCCCGCGGCCCGCGCTCCCCGCCGCGAGGTGAGGGTGTTCTGGCCCGGCGGGCGTCTCGGCGCCGCGGCCGCGGCTTGTTACGGTGGAGCCGAGACGGCCCGGTGGGCCGGCACCTGGGAGGTCTCCCGCGATGCCCTCGGTCGACGCCGGCGACGCCGGCCCCCTCACCGCCGTGCCGCCGGTCCGGCTCCAGTTCGCGCAGAAGGCCTTCATCGTGTCCGGCGGGCGGCTGCTGCTGGTCCGCAAGGCCGCCTCCGACCCGTTCCACCCGGGCCGCTGGGAGGTGCCCGGCGGGCGGCTGGAGGAGTCGGCCGACCTCGATCTCGACGACCACATCCGCCGCGAGGTCTGGGAGGAGGTCGGCCTCAAGATCGATCCGGGGCCCCCGTTCCACCTGTGGCAGTGGTTCATGCCCGACCGCGGCACGCCCGGCGGGCAGATCCGGGTGGTGGCGGCGGCGCGCCGCTGCCGGCCCGTGACCCTGGACGCCACGCTGGAGAACCAGGACACGAGCGACCACCTGGACCGGTGCGCCTGGGTGCCGCTGGGCGAGGTCGGCGGCTACGAGCTCATCCCGAGCCTGCGCCCGGTGATGCGGGCCTTCCTGCTTCCGGCCGGCTGAACCGGGACATGGCGCCGCCGCGATCCCCCCTCGAACGGCCGGGCCTCGACGGCGTCGCCGAGCGCCGCTTCGCGCTCTTCGTCGTCGGCGACGCGGGGATCGAGGTGCGCGCGTCGCTGCCGGGCGTCCGGTTCGCCGACCTCGGCGCCGACCGGCTCTGCTACGCCCCCGCGCGGTTGATGGCCGCGGGGACGGCCGTGAACCTCGCCCGGTGCGCGGTGGGCTACTTCCGCCGCGTCGACGTGCTGGCCAAGGTGGGCGACGACGACTACACGGAGGCGATCCGCCGCGAGCTGTGCCGGATCGGCGCAGCCGACCGCCTGGTCGTCGAGCCCGGCGTCCCGAACGGCGTGTCGGTCATGCTGCGCGACGACCACGACGGCCGCGGGCCCGGCGTCCGGCTGCTGGTCGTCCAGGACGAGCCGCCCGCCCGGCGGCTCATCCCGGCGGACGTGCGCGCCGCGGCGGCCGGCATCGAGGAGGCCGACGTGCTGGCCGTGGACGGCTACGCGCTGCTGGCCGCCGACTCCCGCGCGGCGCTCCACGAGGCGGTGCGCACGGCGCGGGCGGCGGGCACCCGGGTGGCGTTCGACGTCGTCCCCCACGACATCGACGCGCGGCTCCCGGCGTCCTGCGTGCTGCCGGTCCTGGAGCAGGCCGACCTGGTCGTCTCCGAGGCGCACACCCTCGCGCGCCTGCTCGGGCATCCGCCGCCGGCCGGCGGCCGCGGACCGCGGGACCTGCTGCCGGTGCTCGACCGCGCGGTTCCCGGCGGCCCCCTGTGGCTGCTGCGGTTCGGCCCGACGTCGCTGGAGCGGGTGCTCGCCCACCGGCGGGGGCGGGCGCCGATGGAGTACCCCACCGGCTACGCCGCCGGTGTGCGGCGCGCGGGGTTCGGGGACCGGCTGACCTCGTGTGAGCTCTACTGGTGGCTGTCGGGCGGCTGACCGGTGCCGGGCAAGGCGGCCGCCGCCGTCCGCATCGCCCGCAGGGTGCGCAGGAACCGCCGCCTGCTGGCGGGCAGCCCGAAGGTCTCCTGCCAGCGCCAGGCCCGCTCGGGGCCGGTGGACGCCACGGCCCAGCGCAGGAACTGGCTCCGCACCCCGTCGCCGGGGTGGACGGTCGCCGCGCCGCCCTCTTCGATCAGCAGGTAGGACCGGCCGGAGCGGTAGTGGGCCCGTAGGGTCGCGTGGTCGGCGGGCGCGCCGGGGCGCCCCTCCCCCTCCACGACCGCCCGCACGCCCGGTGTTCCGGGGAGGAGGTGCCAGTGCGCGTGGTCGATGCACGCGCCGCCGCCCTGGGGGCTCGCGGGCCCGTGCTCGAACAGCAGCAGGTCGCCGGCTCCGTACGCCTCCCGGTAGAGGCGGGCGACGCGGTCGCGCCACCGCCACGCGCGCTCCCACATCACCCGGGGGAAGTCCCCGGCGCACTGGTGGTGCTCGCGCGTCACCAGCAGGAGGTGCCCCTCGGTGAGCGGCGCGACGTCCGGGATCAGGAAGAAGTCGCGGTCGCCGGCGATGACGCCCGACTCGCCGGGCAGGCCGGCCATGCCGTTGAAGCGGAACCGCAGCGGGGGGCACAGGACGCAGTCGTGATCGGGCTCGTCCCGGGCGGTCGGCTCGGCCAAGCCACCTCCAGCATCGCGGAACGCGGGAGCGGTCTCCCTCCAGCGTGCCCTGCGCCGCGCGCCCGCGCCCGCCGCGGCGCGGGCACAGACGCGGGACCGCGGGGTACAAATCCCGGCCCGCCGGGAACAACAACAGCAGAAGGCCGAACCGTGAACCAGACACCCCCGCTCCCCTCCCCGGCGCCCCGCCCGTCCCGCGCCACCGCCAGGCGCGGCGGCGCCCCCGTCCCCGTCATCGACATGGCGGTCCTCGACGCCCGGCTGAACGAGTCGCTGGACGTCCTGCGCGACACCTACGCGCCCGCGCTCGGCACGGGCGGAGGCTGGTACCACGAGCTCGCGCGGCCGGAACCCGGCACCACCGCCACCGCGCTCGGGCTGATGGCGTTCGCCGAGGCGGGGCGCGCGTTCGAGTACTTCGACGACGGCCTGGCGCTCCTCGCCGCCCGGCAGACCCGGTCCGACGACCCGCTGCGCGACGGCGGCTGGGCCACCAAGACCAGCCTCGGCATGCCGGTGGTCGAGGCGACCGGCTGGATCGCGCGGTTCCTCGCCCGCGCCCGCTGCGAGCTGCGCGACGACGCCCCCGACCTCGGGCGCGCCTACCGGTGGCTGCTGCGCAACCAGAATCCCGACGGCGGTTGGGGCTCGCTGCGCGGCTGCCCGTCCCGGGTGTGGCTGACGTGCCTCGCGCTCCGCGCGCTCAGCGAGCTCAACCCCTACGACCCGGCCGTCGACCGCGGCGTCGAATGGCTGACGGCGGACCGGACCGCGCACCGCCCCGCCTGGGGCCCGACGCAGACGTCCCTGCCCACCGTCACCCACACCGCCTTCGCGCTGGTGACGCTGGCCGAGGCGCGCCCGTGCCTGCGGACCGAGCGGCTGCTGGACGCCTACGACTGGCTGCTGGAGCACCTCGACCCCGACGACGACCACACGTGGATCGAGACCTACGGCGTCTCGCCGTGCACCGCGCCGGAACGCGGGCCGGAGCCGGTGTGGCGGCTCGCCCTCTGGCATTACGGGCTGCCGATCGCGCTCACCGCGCTGCTGCGCGACCCGCGCGGCCCGCACGGGCCGACCGTCGCCCGGGCGTTCCGGACGCTGGTGCGCGGGGAGGTCGCCGACCCGCGCTGGAACGGCTACCCGGGGAGTGGGCGCACGTCGCTGTGGACGCTGTGGTGGCGGCTGGAGACGCTGGTCGCGCTCTCGCGGACCCCTCTCGCCGGGAGCGCCGACGTCCTGCACTGGCTGCCGGACGCGATGGTCGTGCAGCGCGCCCACGCCCGGGAGCGTCCGCTGGCCGACCTGCTCCCGCACCGCCGCCTCGTCGACCCGGTCGGGCTGGCCCAGCGGCACTGGGCGGCGTTCCTGCTGAGCCTGGTGTGCGCCGGCAGCTCGCTCGGCGTCGCCGTGGGGCTGTGGGGCTGGAAGGACTTCTGGCTGAGCGTGATCCTGCCCATCGTCCTCACCAGCGTCGACGAGTCGGTGAAGCGGCGCCGCGCCCAGCGGGCGCCGCCCTGAGGCGGGGTCAGGTGCGGCGGGCGAGTTCCGCCTCGCCCGCGGCGCGCATCGCCTCCACCGGCACGTCGTCGCGGCCGGTCATCAGGGCCACCTGCCGGACGGCCTGGTGCAGCAGCATGGCGAAACCGCCGACGACCGTGCCGCCCGCCCGCTCGACGGCCGCCGCGAGCGCCGTGGGCCACGGCGCGTACACGACGTCGAACAGCGCCGCGCCGGACTCGGCGACCGGCCCGGCGTACGCGTCGGCGGCCCGCCCCGGGAGCGTCGACACCACGAGCTCCGCCGGGAGGTGCGCCGGCGCCTCGTCGAGCGTCACGACCCGGACCGCGAGCCCGAACCGCTCCCCCACCCCGGCCGCGCCGGCGGCGCGCTCCGGGGTGCGGACCGCGAGGACGGCCTCGCGCGTGCCGAGCCCGGCGAGCGCGGCCAGCGCGGACGCGGCGGTCGCGCCGCCGCCGAGCACCAGCGCCGTGGCCGGGGCCTTCAGCCCCGCCTCGGCGAGCGCGGTCTCGATGCCGTACACGTCGGTGTTGTCGCCGTGCCGCCGCCCGTCCCGGAAGACGATCGTGTTCGCGCCCCCGACCTTCACCGCGAGGTCGGAGACGGTGTCCACGAGGCCGAGCGCGACGCGTTTGAGCGGCATGGTCAGCGACAGGCCCGCCCATTCGGGCCCGAGCCCGTCCAGCAGCGCGGCCAGGCCGTCCTCGCCGCACTCGACCGCGTCGTAGGACCAGTCGCCCAGCCCCATCGCCGCGTACGCCGCCCGGTGCAGCACCGGCGACAGCGAATGCGCGATCGGTGACCCCAGCACCGCGGCGCGGTGCCCCGTCGTGTCCGTCACTGGCCCGGGTGCGCCTTCTGCCAGGCCCGGAACTCCTTCTCGATCGCCTGCCGCTCCTGCTCCGTCGTGGCGAACTTGGTGACCTTGTTCGTCGGGTCGGTGGCGATGAAGTACAGCCACGTCCCCTCCGCCGGGGTCAGCGCCGCCTCGATCGCGTCCGGCCCCGGGTTGGAGATGGGGCCGGGGGGCAGACCCGGGTGCAGGTAGGTGTTGTAGGGCGAGTCGGTCTGCAGGTCCTTCTCGGTGACGGTGAGCCGCCGCTCGTTCAGCGCGTACAGCACCGTCGTGTCGAACTGCAGCTTCATGCCCTTCTCGACCCGGTTGTAGATGACCCGGGAGATCTTCGGCAGGTCGCTCGGCTTGCCGCCCTCGGCCTGGACCAGGCTGGCGAGCGTCATGACCGTCGCCGGGTTCATGCGCGCCTTGCGCGCCTTGCCGACGAGGTCGACGCTCTCGGCCTCCCTGTTGAAGCGCCCCACCATCTCCTTGAGGATCTGCTCCGCCGTGCCGTTCGGATCCAGGTCGTAGCGGCCCGGGTACAGGTACCCCTCGATCTTGCCCCGCGCGTAGGAGGGCAGCCCGAGGCTCTTCGGCCGCCTCGCCACCGCCTGGAACTCCTTGACGGAGATGCCGGTCTTCTTCGCCAGCAGCTCGTAGACCTCGACGGCCCGGCGCCCCTCGGGGATCACGATCTGGTTCCCGGCCCGCGACTTCGGGTCCAGCAGCAGCGCCACCGCCGCGGCCGACGACATCCGCAGCCGCAGCTGGTAGAAGCCCGGCTGGATGCTGGAGGCGCGGGTCTCCTTGTTGTAGGTCTTCACGAACGCCCGGGAGCTCTTGACGACCTTGTGCTGCTCCAGCGTCGCGCCGATCACCGACCCGGTCGCGCCGTCCTTGATCTGGACGGTGACCTTGCCGGAGCCCTCGCCCTTGTAGTCCGGCGGGTTCCACTTGTTGTCGAGCCACGCGAACCCGAGGACGCCGCCGGTGCCGAACACCGCCACCAGGAACGCCATCGCGAACAGCGCCGCGGCGCGCCCGCTGCGCTTGCGGCGCTTCTGCCGCTTGCGCCGGCGCCGCTGGTCGCGCCTGCCGTAGGGCTCCTCGCGCGGAGGACCGTCGCCGTACGGATCGGAGAAGAGGTCCAAGTCGTTCATGAGCTCCCCTGAACGATCTCCCCTGGGGGGCGTCCGGTCAACCGCTCCGCGTCAAGGGCCGCCTGGAGCAGGACCGCCGCGGCGGCCTGGTCGACCACCTTGCGCCGGGCCTGGCCGTGCACTCCCCCGGCCCGCAGACCGCTCTCGGCGGTGACGGTGGTGAGCCGCTCGTCGTGCAGCCGGACCGTCTCCGGGGGAAGGCGGTCGGCGAGCCTGGCCGCGAACCTGCGCGCCGCCTGCGCCGCCGGGCCCTCCCGGCCCGACAGCGAGGTGGGCAGCCCGACGACCACCTCGATCGCCTCGTGCTCGCCGACCAGCTCAACGAGCCGGTCGACGTCCCCCTTGCCGCTCTTCACCGTCTCCAGCGGAGACGCGAGGATCCCCCCGGGATCGCACCGCGCGACCCCCACCCGAACGCTCCCGACGTCAACCCCCAGCCGCACGCCCGTTCTCATACCCTCGCCTCCGCTGGCCGGTGGCGAGGGGCGTTCGTCCTGCCCCGTCGTGCCGGGCTCACGCGGCCCCTACTGCCTGCTCGACGGCGGCGAGGGCATCGCCGATGGCGGCGGGGTTGGCGCCGCCTCCCTGGGCGAGGTCGTCCTTGCCGCCGCCGCCTCCGCCGAGCGCCTTGGCGGCCAGGCCGACGAGCGCGCCCGCCTTGAGGCCGCGGTCGCGCGCGCCCTGGGTGACGGCGATGACGACGACGGGACGGTCCTTCGGCACGCCGGCGACCATCACGACCGCGGGGCGCGCCGTGAGCCGGCCGCGGATGTCGACGGCCAGCTTGCGCAGGTCGTCGGCGCCGGTGCCGTCGGGGGCGCGGTGCCCCACGAACGCGGTGCCGCCCACGTCCTTGGCGCCGTCGGCGAGGGACCCGGCGATGGCGAGGACCTGCTGGGAGCGGAGCTTCTCCAGCTCCTTCTCCGCGTCGCGCAGCCGGGTGACCACGCCGGAGATGCGCTCGGGCAGCTCCTCCTTGCGGGTCTTCATCTGCTCGGCGAGCTGCGCCACGAGGACGCTCTCGCGGGCCAGGAACCGGAACGCGTCGATGCCGACCAGCGCCTCGACGCGGCGGACGCCGGCGCCGATGGACGACTCGCCCAGCACCTTGACCAGGCCGAGCTGGCCGCTGCGGGCGACGTGGGTGCCGCCGCACAGCTCGCGGGAGTAGTCGCCGACCTCGACCACCCGGACCTCGTCGCCGTACTTCTCGCCGAACAGCGCGAGCGCGCCCATCGCGCGGGCCTCGTCGATCGAGGTGTGGAAGGCGCGCACGTCGAGGTCGCCGACCAGGACCTCGTTGACCTCGTCCTCGACGTCGCGCAGCACGCTCGCGGGGACGGCGCCGGACGCGGTGAAGTCGAACCGGAACCGGCCGGGCGAGTTCTCCGACCCGGCCTGCGCGGCGGACTCGCCGAGCGCGCGGCGGAACCCGGCGTGCACCATGTGGGTCGCGGTGTGCGAGCGGGAGATCGCCCGGCGGCGCTCCACGTCGACCTCGGCGTAGGCGGTGTCGCCGGCCTGCGCCTCGCCGCTGCGGACCCGGCCGCGGTGCACGATGAGCCCGGCGAGGGGCGCCTGCACGTCCGTCACCTCGACGACGGCGCCGTTGCCGAACCGGATCACGCCGTGGTCGGCGAGCTGGCCGCCGCCCTCGGCGTAGAACGGGGTGCGGTCGAGGACGACCTCGACCTCGGTGCCCTCCCCGGCGGCGGGCGCGTTGGCGCCGTTCACCAGCAGCCCGACGAGGCGGGCGTCGCCGGCGAGGCTGCCGTAGCCGGTGAAGTCGACCCTGCCGCCGGCGCCGGTGAGCAGCTCGTCGAGGACGGAGACGTCGAGGTTGCCGGTCTTCTTGTCGCGGGCGTCCTTCTTGGCGCGGTCCCGCTGCTCCTTCATGAGCCGGCGGAAGCCCTCCTCGTCCACCTGGAGGCCCTGCTCGGACGCCATCTCCAGGGTGAGGTCGATCGGGAAGCCGTAGGTGTCGTGCAGCTTGAACGCCTGCTCGCCCGCCAGGGTCGCGCCGCCGGAGCGCTTGGTGTCCGCGACGGCGGTGTCGAAGATCGCCGTGCCGGTGCGCAGCGTCTGCAGGAAGGAGTCCTCCTCGGCATCGATGACCGTGTGGATGTTCGCGGCGGTGCGCACCAGCTCGGGGTACTGCTCGCCCATCGCCTTGATCGCGACGGCGGTCAGCTCGTGCATGAGGCCGGCGTCCTGCCCGCCGAGCAGGCGCAGGTTGCGGATCGAGCGGCGCAGGATGCGGCGCAGCACGTAGCCGCGGCCCTCGTTGCCGGGGCGGATGCCGTCGGCGACCATCATCGTCCCGCTGCGGACGTGGTCGGCGACGACGCGCAGCGACACGTCGGCCCGGTGCTCGCGGCCGTAGGCGGTGCCGGTCAGCCCGGCGGCGCGGTCGAGGACCCGCCAGAGGGTGTCGGTCTCGTAGATGTTGTCGACGCCCTGCAGGATCGCCGCCATGCGCTCGAGGCCCATGCCGGTGTCAATGTTCTTGGCCGGCAGGTCGCCGAGGATCGGGAAGTCGGTCTTGCTCTCGCCGGGGCCCCGCTCGAACTGCATGAAGACGAGGTTCCAGACCTCCAGGTACCGGTCCTCGTCGGCGACCGGGCCGCCCTCGCGGCCGTACTCGGGGCCGCGGTCGTAGTAGATCTCCGAGCAGGGGCCGCACGGGCCGGGGACGCCCATCGACCAGAAGTTGTCCTCCATGCCGCGCCGCTGGATGCGGTCGAGGGGGACGCCGACCTTGTCGTGCCAGATGTTCAGGGCCTCGTCGTCGTCGTGGAAGACGGTGACCCACAGCTTGTCCTCGGGGAACCCGAAGCCGCCGTCGGCCCGCGGCCGGGTCAGCAGCTCCCAGGCGAACGGGATCGCCTGCTCCTTGAAGTAGTCGCCGATGGAGAAGTTGCCCAGCATCTGGAAGAAGGTGGCGTGCCGGGTGGTCTTGCCGACCTCCTCGATGTCGGGGGTGCGCACGCATTTCTGGGCGCTCGTCATCCGCTGGGAGGGCGGGGTGCGCTGGCCGAGGAAGTACGGCTTGAACGGGACCATGCCGGCGTTGACCAGCAGCAGGGTCGGGTCCTCGGCGACCAGGCTGGCCGAGGGCACCACCGTGTGCCCGCGCTCCTCGAAGAATCCGAGGAAGCGGCGTGCGACCTCTGCCGACTCCATATCAGTGGCCATCCTTGTCGTTCTCGATGATCGTGTATCTCGCCTTGAGCACGCGGCGGGACGGCGGTCCCCCGCCGTCCGGCGGAGCCTGGTCCATGCGGACGGCCTCGCGCAGCTCCTCCTCGCGGGCCCGCATCTCGGTACGGACGTCGGAGGCGAAAAGCCTCAACCGCTCGCCGGCGCCCTGGCCGGTCGACACCGCCCGCGCCGCGACGCTCTCGGGCGACAGGGCGCGCGTGAACCGCTCCACGCGCCGCTTGACGCGGTGCGTGGCGTAGACGCCGGCGCCCGCGCCGACCGAGAGCCAGAACAGCCGCCTCATCTGCGCCCCTTACCCGAGGAGCGGGCCTGCAGTTCCGGGCGGCCGGACGCGGCGCGCCCCTCGCCGTCGCGGCCGCCGAGGGCCTTGCGGACGCCGTAGGAGAAGGCGGCGGCCTTCACCAGCGGCCCGCCGACCACCGAGGTCATCACGGTGGTGACGGCCGAGACGTTCTGCGTGACGCCCGCGACCTGCTTGGTGATGACGTCGGTGCGGCCGAGCTGCTCGTTCGCGCGCTTCACCGTCCGGGCCATGTCGTCCATCAGCGGGCCGGCCTGGTCGCCGATGTCGTGCACGAGCTCGCTGGCCTCGCCGAGCAGCCGGGAGAGCTTCAGCAGGGTGAGCGCGATGAACGAGACCAGCACCGCCCAGAACACCGCCACGATGAGGGCTGCTAGCTGTCCACCAGTGAGCATCAGGGCTTTCCGTTCGCGTGGGGTCGGCACGGGGCCGGGCATGGCCTGACAGACCTTACCGGTCTACCAGGCCCCATGGCGGGAGCACCGGCCGGGGAAGATCGATCAACGCCGGTCGGCGGTGCCGCGCAGCACGGAGCGGATCCGCGCGAGGACCTCGGTGAACCGCGCCTCGGCGCCGTGCCTGGTGGGGCGATAGTACTCCCGCCCGTCCACGGCGTCGGGCGCGTACTGCTGCCGGACCACGCCGCCGGGGTGGTCGTGGGCGTACTTGTAGCCCTTCCCGTGCCCGAGCTTCGAGGCGCCCTTGGAATGCCCGTCGCGCAGGTGCTTGGGGACGGGCCCCGCAAGCCCCTTGCGGACGTCGCCGAGCGCGTCGTCCACCGCCCTGATCACGGCGTTGGACTTCGGCGCCAGGGAGAGATGGATCACGGCCTGGGCCAGGTTGATGCGGGCCTCGGGCAGGCCGACGAACTCCACCGCCTGGGCGGCGGCGACCGCGGTCTGCAGCGCGGTCGGGTCGGCCATGCCGACGTCCTCGCTGGCGTGCACGATCAGCCGCCGGGCGATGAACCGGGCGTCCTCGCCCGCCTCGATCATGCGGGCCAGGTAGTGCAGCGCCGCGTCGACGTCGCTGCCGCGGATGCTCTTGATGAACGCGCTGATGACGTCGTAGTGCTGGTCGCCCTCGCGGTCGTAGCGGACGGCGGCCCGGTCGACGGCCTTCTCCAGGACGTCGACGTCGATGGTCGCGCCCTCGTCGACGACGAGCGCGGCGGCCTCCAGGTAGGTGAGGGTGCGGCGGGCGTCGCCGCCGGCCAGCCGGACGAGGTGGTCCTCGGCGGCGGGGTCGAGGGCGACCGCGCCGTCCAGCCCGCGCTCCTCGGTGAGGGCGCGGCGGATCACCTCGCGCAGGTCGTCCTCGCCGAGCGGCTCCAGGGTGAGCAGCAGCGAGCGCGACAGCAGCGGGCTGATGACGGAGAAGAACGGGTTCTCGGTGGTGGCGCCGATGAAGGACACCCAGCGGTTCTCCACGGCGGGCAGCAGGGCGTCCTGCTGGGCCTTGTTGAAGCGGTGCACCTCGTCGACGAACAGGACCGTCTGGCGCCCCGTCATGCCGAGCTCCCGGCGCGCCAGGTCGATCTCGGCGCGGACGCGCTTGACGCCGTCGCTGACCGCGGAGATCTCCACGAAGCGGCGGGAGGTGACATGGCTGACGACGGTGGCCAGGGTCGTCTTGCCCGTTCCCGGCGGGCCCCACAGCACGAGCGACATCGGCACGTCCCGGTCGACGAGCTGCCTGATCGGCGTGCCGGCGCCGAGCAGGTGGCCCTGCCCGACGACCTCGTCCAGGGAGCGGGGGCGCATGCGGACGGCGAGCGGCTGCTCCGCGCCGCCCCGGGCGGGCGCCGCCGGCGGCTCCGACCGCGCGTCCGCCGGGACCGCGTCGCCCCCGTCCCGCTCCGGAGCGTCGAAGAGGCCCTCCGGCTCGCCCGATTCCGTCCTGCTGGTCACGCTCCGACACTATCTCGCGGCGCGGACGGTCCCGGACCGGCGGCGGCCGCCGGCGGGGGGCTGCGCGGGAGCACGGCGGACGGGAACCCGGACGGCGGCCGCGGCGTTGGAACAGCCCGGAAGGCGCGATCAGGAGAGTGACGGTGTCCGCAACGGCCCCACGACCGCGCCACGGGCTGGCAGGTCTGCTCGTGGCGCTGTTCGTCGTGGGCGGCCTGGTGTTCAGCTACGGGCTGGGCCACGCGCCGCCGCCGCGGATCTGCACCCAGCACGCCGTGAGCGCTCCCGTCGGCGCCCCCTGGGCCTTCACGGGCCATGGTGACGCGGGTGCCGGGGCATCGGCGCTCCACGGCTCTCACGGCCCTGCACAGGGTGCTACGTCCGTCTCTCCGGTGAAGGCTCCGGCGCACGTTCCCATGAACGCGTGCCTGTGCCTGGCCGTGCTGTTCACCCTCGTCCTGCTGGCCCTGGCCGCCGGCCTGCGCAGGCCCCTCTCCCGCCTGCCCGCCCGTTTCGGCTGGACGCTCTCTCCGCCGTCCGGCGCCGGGCTCGTCCTCGCGTTCTCGCCCTCCCTCCAGGTTCTCCGGCTGTAGACGGACCGGCCCCACGGCCGTTTCGCGCGCCCGCATCACCCTTCTGCCGATGCGGCGCCGCGCCCTGTCCGTACCGACCTACAGCACCCCTGAGAGGACACCCGCATGTCCAAGAGCGCCCGCAACAAGAACGCGCGCGGCAACACCGCCACGAAGAACAGCGGCACGAAGAACCGCGCCAGGAAGAACGCTCCCAAGAACGCGCTGACCCAGCGCGAGGTCCCGTGGGGAGGCATCGCGTTCTTCACCGTGATCGGCCTGGTGGCGGTCGTCGCCATCGGCTTCGCGTTCATGCAGACCAGGTCGTCCGCCGACGAGTCCCTGCCCGGCCTGGTGACGAAGGACGGCCTCGGCCGCGGCCACGTCGGCGGCGCCGTCAAGTACGACACCGACCCGCCGATGGGCGGCGACCACAACCCTGTCTGGCAGAACTGCGACGGCCGCGTCTACGACGCGCCGCTGCGGAACGAGCACGCCGTCCACTCGCTGGAGCACGGCGCCGTCTGGATCACCTACGGCCCCGGCCTCGCCGCGGACCAGCTCGACGTGCTCAAGGGCAAGGTCGGCGCCACCGACTACACGATGCTCAGCCCCTACCCGGCCCAGGGCTCGCCCATCGCGCTCACCGCCTGGGGCCGGCAGGTCCGGGTCCAGAAGGCCGACGACCCGCGCGTGGACCGGTTCCTGCGGTCCTTCGTGAAGGGGCCGCAGACCCCCGAGCCGGGCGCGGCCTGCTCCGGCGGCAAGGACACCCCGTGAGCGCCGCCCCCGCGGCTCCGCGGGGGCGGCGCGCCACCGTCGTCCTCGCGGTCCTGGTGCTGGCCGTCGGCGCCGTCCTGGTCGCGCTCGCCGTCTCCCGCTCGGAGCGGCCGGGCACGGACGGCCCCGAGGCCGGGTTCGCCCGCGACATGAGCGCCCACCACGCCCAGGCGGTGCGGATGTCGTTCGTCGTCCGGGACCGCACGGAAGATCCCGAGACGCGGCTGCTGGCCTACGACATCATCAACACCCAGTCCGCCCAGATCGGCATGATGACGGCCTGGCTGGACGAGTGGGACCTGCCGAAGACCGATCCGTCCGGCCGCATGCGCTGGATGTCCGGACACGGCGGCCGCCACGGCGGCGGCGAGGCCGCGATGCCGGGCATGGCGCCGCGCGGCCGGCTCGCCGAGCTGGAGAAGGCGTCCGGCCGGGCCGCCGAGGTGCTGTTCCTGCAACTGATGATCGCCCACCATCGCGGCGGCGTCGGCATGGCGCGGGCGGTGGTGGAGCGCACGGGGCACGAGCGGGTGCGGCGGCTGGCCCGCACGATGGTCGAGGGGCAGCAGGCGGAGATCACGCAGATGAACGCGATGCTCCGGCAGCGCGGGGCCGCCGCCGTGTGATCGGGCGCCGTGTGATCGCGCGCCCGCCGGCTTCGCCATAGCGCTTGACAGCGCCGTCGGATCGCGGGTCACTGACCACCATGGCTCACAACCTCAGCGGCTACCACCGGGCCCTCGACCTCTTCGAGGGCCTGGTGGCCGGCGTCCCCCGCGACGGGTGGGACGCGCCGTCGCCCTGCGCGGGGTGGACCGCCCGGGACGTCGCCGGGCACGTGACCGGCGGCCAGTTCCTGGTCCGGGCGCTGGCCACGGGAGAGCCCGAGCCGGACGTCAACTCCGCCCCGGCGCGCTTCGTCCCGGGCGACGTCCTGATGAGCTGGCGGGCCGCCCGCAAGGAGTGCGCGGCGTCCCTCACCCCGGACGCGCTGGACCGTCCCATCCCGTTCGGCGGGCTGGGCGAGCTGCCCCTGGGCGACTTCCTGGAGGGGTACATCCTGGAGCCGCTGGTGCACGCCTGGGACCTGGCGCGGGCGACGGGCCAGCCGTCGCGCCTGGACCCCGACCTCGTCCACCACGCGTTCGCCACCGCCCAGGTGGTCGCCGCCTCGCTCCGGGCCGAGGGCCACCTGGCCCCGCCCCTGCCCGCCCCGCGAGGCGCGGACGAGCAGACGCGCATGCTCGCCTTCCTGGGGCGCACGGCCTAGAGACCGGGAGAGCGGCCCGGCGCCGGAGAGGACGGCTCGGAGGTCAGGAGAACTCGGCGAGGGTGCGCTCGGCCTCTTCCAGCCAGGCGCGGCGGGCGCTGAGGGCCTCCTCGGCCTCCTTGACGTCCTTCGCGCGGCCGGCCTCGCGGGCCTTGCCGAGCCGCTTCTCCAGCTGCTCGATGGAGCTGCGCAGCTGGTTGACGGTGGCCTCGGCGCGGGCGCGGGCCTCGGGGTTGGTGCGGCGCCACTCGTTCTCCTCGGCGGAGCGGACGGCCTCCTCGATCTTGCGGAGCCGTCCCTCCAGCCGGTCGCGCTGGTCGCGCGGCACCATCCCGGCGGCCTCCCAGCGCTCCTGGATCGCGCGCAGGGCCTGCCGTGCCTGCCGGACGTCGCGCACCGGGAGCAGCCGCTCCGCCTCGGCGAGGATCTTCTCCTTCTCCTCGGCGTGCTCGCGGAACTCGGCGTCGCGCTCGGCGAACGCGGCGCTGCGGGCCTGGAAGAAGGTGTCCTGGGCGCCCTTGAAGCGGGCCCACAGGTCCTCCTCGACGTCCCGCGAGGCGCGCCCGGCCAGCTTCCAGCGGCGCATCAGGTCGCGGTACGCGGCGGCCGTCTCGCCCCAGTCGGTGGAACCCGACATCGCCTCGGCCTCGGCGACCAGGCGCTCCTTCTCCCGCCGGGCCTCCTCGCGCTGGTCGTCGAGGGTCGCGAAGTAGGCCTTGCGGCGCTTGGTGAAGGCGTTGCGCGCGGACGACAGCCGCTTCCACAGCGCGGTCTCGGTGGGCCGGTCGATGCGGTCGGCGGCCTTCCACTCCTCGACCAGCTGGCGCAGGCGCTCGCCGCCGTTCTTCCAGTGCGTCTCCTCGACCGCGATCCGCTCGGCCTCGGCGACGATGCGCTCCTTGACCTCGCGCGCCTCGTGCCGGTGCTGCTCGCGCTGGGCCTTGACCTCCTCGCGGCGCCGCCCGACCTGCTCGGACAGGCCGTCGAGGCGGCGCAGGAGGGCATCGAGGTCGCCGACGGCGTGCGCCTCGGCGACGGCCTCGCGGAGCCGGTCGATGCTCTGCTGGGCCTGGGCCGGCTGCAGGTCGGTGGTGCGGACCCGCTGCTCCAGCAGGCCGATCTCGGTGACGAGAGCGTCGTACTTGCGCTTGAAGTAGGCCAGGGCCTCTTCGGGCGCGCCCGCCTGCCAGGACCCGACGACCCGCTCGCCGTCGGCCGTCTTGACATAGACGGTGCCGTCCTCGTCCACCCGGCCCCAGGGATCGGTCGCGCTGGACACCCTTGCCTCCTGAATCGCGGGTCCGGACGCGCTCACGGCGGCCGGACCCTCCACACCTTAGTATCCCGTTCGCCTATTTCCCGGCGATCGTGACGTCCTGGATCTCTACCTTCTTCTTGGGCGCGCCGTCGCCCTTCGGGTCCGAGCCCGCGGCGGCGATCTTCTTCAGCACGTCCAGCCCCTTGGTGATCTTTCCGAAGACCGTGTAGTCCGGCGGGAGCTGCGAGTCCTTGTAGACCATGAAGAACTGGCTGCCGTTGGAGTCCGGCAGGCTGCTGTGCGCCATGGCGAGCGTGCCCTCGGTGTACGTGGCGCCCTCGGTGTTCTCGTTGGCGAACTGGTAGCCCGGCCCGCCGGTGCCCTTCGCGGTCGGGTCGCCGCACTGCAGGACGTTCAGGCCGCCGCTCGTCATCCGGTGGCACGTGGTCTTGTCGAAGAAGTTCTTCTGCGCCAGGTACGCGAACGAGTTGACCGTGCACGGCGCCTTGCTGCCGTACAGCTGCATCTCCACGTCGCCCTGGTTGGTCTTCATCGTCGTCTGCACGACGTCCGAGTAGGCGGGCTTGCCCGGAGGGGTGCCGATGCCCTGGGGCGCGCCGTCCTGCTTGGCCGCCTTGTAGGTGCACTTGGGCCCCGCCGCCGTGGACTTGTCGTCCTTGCTGAGCACCATGAACGCGGCGCCGCCCACCACGATGACCGCCACCACCGCCGCGGCGGTGATGATCTTGAGTCGGCGCGCCCGCGCCGCCTCCTGCGCCTGCCGCTGCTGCTGGCGCTCGTAGCGCTGCCGCGCGAGCTGCTTCTTGCGGTCCTTCGCCGCCACGTGCCTCGCCTCTCCGGTGTGATCAGGTGAACGTGCAGCGCATAGTAGCGGTACCGGGGAGTAAACGCGCCTCCGCGTTCAGGGAGCGCCTCCCTCCCGCCCGCGCCCCGGCGGGTCGGGCCCGCGACACGTCGGCCGCCTATCTCGTTCGCGGTGGCCATGGCCGCGCCGGTACCCTCGAACACGCCCACAGGGATGGTTCTAAGGAAGGACGACCGTGCTCGTCGCCGGGTTCCCCGCTGGATCGTTCGCCGCGAACTGCTACGTCGTGGCGCCCGCCGCGGGTGAGGAGTGCGTGATCATCGACCCCGGCCAGGACGCCGAGGCCGGGATCGAGGAGATCCTGCGCGAGCACCGGCTGAAGCCGGTCGCGGTGCTGCTGACGCACGGCCATCTCGACCACGTCTGGTCGGTGGCCCCGGTCTGCGGCGCCAAGGACGTCCCGGCCTACGTCCACCCCGACGACCGCGACCTGCTGACCGACCCCGCCAAGGGCCTGTCGCTGGGCCCCGGGCAGCAGCTGTTCGGCGGCCTGGAGCTCTCCGAGCCCGACGACGTGCGCGAACTGGCCGACGGGGCGGTGCTGGAGCTGGCGGGGCTGAGCTTCACCGTCGACCACGCACCGGGCCATACGCCCGGGTCGGTGACGTTCCGTACGCCGAAGACGCAGGAGATCCCGGACGTGATGTTCACCGGGGACCTGCTGTTCGCCGGCTCCATCGGGCGCACCGACCTGCCGGGCGGGTCGTACGAGCAGATCCTCGCCAGCCTGTCCCGGGTGTGCCTCACCATGCCCGACGAGACGGCCGTCCTGCCCGGGCACGGCGACCAGACCACAATCGGCCGCGAGCGCGCGACCAATCCGTTCCTGAGCGCGGTTTCACCGGGGGGTCCAGGGGGGTCGTCCCTCCTGGGGAACCGGGTGGTCCCCGCGGACGGACCTGACAAGGGATTCTGACCTAAAAGATCATGAGTTCGAGCTTCCGGGCCCCCAAGGGGGTCAGCGAATACGTGCCGCCGCGGGCGGACCTCTTCTACGCCATCCGGGAGGCCTTCGCCGAGCAGGCGAGGCTGGCCGGCTACGGCTACCTGGAACTGGCGGTGTTCGAGGACACGAACCTGTTCCGGCGCGGCGTCGGCGAGTCCACCGACGTGGTGTCCAAGGAGATGTACACCTTCGAGGACAGGGGCGGCCGGTCGCTGACGCTGCGCCCCGAGTTCACCGCGTCGGTGCTGCGCTCCGTCCTGGAGAACAACCTCCACAAGGGCTCGCTGCCGGTGAAGGTGTGGACGACCGGGGCCGCGTTCCGCGCCGAGCGCCCCCAGCAGGGCCGCTACCGGCAGTTCTACCAGCTCGACCTGGAGGCGATCGGCAGCGAGGACCCGCAGGTCGACGCCGAGACGATCGCGATCGCGTGGAACTGGTACCGGTCCCTCGGCCTGACCCGGGTGCGGCTGCTGCTGAACTCTCTCGGCTGCAAGGAGTGCCGCCCCGCCTACCGGGCCCTGCTGCAAGACTTTCTGCGCGGCCTCGACCTGGACGAGGACACCCGCGCCCGCGTCGAGATCAACCCGCTGCGGGTGCTGGACGACAAGCGCCCCAAGGTGCGCGAGCAGCTCACGGGCGCCCCGCTGATGGCCGACCACCTGTGCCCGGCGTGCAAGGCGCACCACGACCGCGTCCGGGAACTGCTCGCCGACCTCGGCATCGCGTGGGAGGACACGCCCACCCTCGTCCGCGGGCTGGACTACTACACCCGCACCACCTACGAGTTCGACCACCCGCTGCTCGGCGCCCAGTCCGGCATCGGCGGCGGCGGCCGCTACGACGGGCTGTCGGAGGACATCGGCGGCCCGCCCCTGCCCGGCATCGGGTTCGGCCTCGGCCTGGACCGCACGATCCTCGCGCTGGAGGCCGAGTCGTCGGACGTGGAGGGCCCCGCGTTCGCCGCGAAGCCCCGCTGCGAGGCGTTCGGCGTGGCGCTCGGAGACGCCGCCGAACGGCGCGTGTTCGCGCTCGTCGCCGAGCTGCGCCGCGCCGGGATCGCCGCCGACATGGCGTTCGGCGGCAAGAAGCTGAAGGGCGCCATGAAGGACGCGGACCGCTCGGGCGCCCGGTACGCCGTGATCCTCGGGGAGCGAGATATCGCGGACGGCGTCGCCCAGGTCAAGGACCTGGCCGAGGGCGAGCAGACCGCCGTCCCGCTCACCGACCTCACCACGACGTTGAAGGAAAGGCTCTCCAAATGATCCGCACCCACGAGGCGGGGACGCTCCGCAAGGAGCACGCCGGGCAGCAGGTAACGCTGGCCGGCTGGGTCGGCCGCCGCCGCGACCACGGCGGCGTCACGTTCATCGACCTGCGCGACGCCTCCGGCACCGCGCAGGTCGTCTTCCGCGAGGAGGACACCGCGCACGACCTGCGCGTCGAGTACTGCGTGAAGGTCGTCGGCGAGGTCCGCGTCCGGCCCGAGGGCAACGAGAACCCCGACCTGCCCACCGGCGAGGTCGAGGTCGCCGCCGCCGACATCGAGGTGCTGTCGGACGCCGCGCCGCTGCCGTTCCCCATCGAGGGCGATGTCAACGTCAACGAGGAGATCCGCCTCAAGTACCGCTACCTCGACCTCCGGCGCGAGAGCGTCGCGCGGGCGATGAAGGTCCGCTCGGAGGCCTCGTTCCTGGCGCACGAGGTGATGCGCGAGCACGGCTTCGTGAACGTCGAGACGCCCACCCTCACCCGGTCCACGCCGGAGGGCGCCCGCGACTTCCTCGTCCCCGTCCGGCTCCAGCCGGGCCACTGGTACGCGCTCCCGCAGTCGCCGCAGCTGTTCAAGCAGCTCCTCATGGTCGGCGGCCTCGAACGCTACTACCAGATCGCCCGCTGCTACCGCGACGAGGACTTCCGGGCCGACCGGCAGCCCGAGTTCACCCAGATCGACATCGAGATGTCGTTCGCCGAGCAGGACGACGTCCTCAAGGTCGGCGAGGACCTCGTGGCGCGCCTGTGGAAGGAGATCGCCGGGTACGAGATCCCCCGCCCGATCCCCCACATCACCTACGCCGACGCGATGGCCCGCTACGGCTCCGACAAGCCCGACCTGCGGTTCGGCAACGAGCTGACCGACATGACCGAGTACTTCGCCGGCACGTCGTTCCGCGTGTTCCAGGCCCCGTACGTCGGCGCGGTCGTCATGCCGGGCGGCGCGTCCCAGACCCGCAAGGAGCTGGACGGCTGGCAGGACTGGGCGAAGGCGCGCGGCGCCCGCGGCCTCGCCTACGTGCTCGTCCAGGAGGACGGCACCCTCGGCGGCCCGGTCGCCAAGAACCTCTCCGACGCCGAGAAGGAGGGCCTCGCCGCCAAGACCGGCGCCTCCCCCGGCGACGCGGTCTTCTTCGGGGCCGGCAAGCGGCACTCCACCCAGGAGCTCCTCGGCGCCGCGCGGCTGGAGATCGGCCGCCGCCGCGGCCTGATCGACGAGTCCGCCTGGGAGTTCGTCTGGGTCGTGGACGCGCCGATCTTCGAGCCGGTCGAGGACGACAAGGGCGAGCAGATCGGCTGGACGTCGGTGCACCACCCGTTCACCGCGCCCAAGCCCGAGTTCGCCGACACCTTCCAGGACGACCCGGGCCCGGCCCTCGCCGACGCCTACGACCTCGTCCTGAACGGCAACGAGATCGGCGGCGGCTCCATCCGTATCCACCGCGCCGAGATGCAGCAGCGCGTCTTCGACGTGCTGGGCCTCTCCAAGCAGGAGGCGGAGTCCAAGTTCGGCTTCCTGCTGGAGGCGTTCAAGTTCGGCCCGCCCCCGCACGGCGGCATCGCGTTCGGCTGGGACCGGGTGGTCATGCTCCTCGCCCGCCAGGAGTCCATCCGCGACGTGATCGCCTTCCCGAAGGCCGCGTCCGGCCACGACCCCCTGACCGCCGCGCCCACCCCCATCACCCCGGAGCAGCGCGCCGAGGCGGGCGTCGACGTCATCCCCGAGGACGAACCCGCCGAGAACTGACCTCGACGAAGAAGGGGCGGCCGCAGCGATGCGACCGCCCCTTTTCTCTGCTCCCGGCGCTCCTAGCGAGGGGCGCCGCTGGTCACCCGGTAGACGTCGTAGACGCCGTCGATGGAGCGGACGGCCTTCAGGACGTGGCCGAGGTGCTTCGGGTCGCCCATCTCGAAGGTGAAGCGGCTGACGGCGACACGGTCGCGGGTCGTGGTGACCGACGCCGACAGGATGTTGACGTGCTGGTCGGACAGGACCCGGGTCACGTCCGACAGCAGCCGCGGGCGGTCGAGGGCCTCCACCTGGATCGCGACGAGGAACACCGAGTCCTCGCCCGGGGACCACTTGACGTCGATCAGGCGGTCCGGCTGCGACTTCAGGCTCTCGACGTTGGCGCAGTCGGCGCGGTGCACCGAGACGCCGTGGCCGCGGGTCACGAAGCCGACGATGTCGTCGCCGGGGACGGGGGTGCAGCAGCGCGACAGCCGGACCCACACGTCCGAGTCGTCGGCGACGACGACGCCCGGGTCGCCCGCCGGGCGGGTGCGCTTGCGGCGGGTCGGCAGCGCGATCTCGGCGAGGTCCTCCTCGGCGCTCTCGACGCCGCCGAGCGCGTCCACGAGGCGCTGGACGACGTGCTGCGCCGAGACCTGGCTCTCGCCGACGGCCGCGTACAGGGACGACACGTCCGGGTAGCGCATGTCGCGGGCGAGGGCGAGGAGGGCCTCCCCGGACATCATCCGCTGCAGCGGCATGTTCTGCTTGCGCATCGCGCGGGCGATGGCGTCCTTGCCGGACTCGATCGCGGTGTCGCGGCGCTCCTTGGAGAACCAGTGCTTGATCTTGTTGCGGGCGCGGGCGCTCTTGACGAAGCCGAGCCAGTCGCGGCTCGGGCCCGCGTCGGGCGACTTGGAGGTGAAGACCTCGACGGTGTCGCCGTTGTCGAGGGTCGATTCGAGGGGGACGAGGCGGCCGTTGACGCGGGCGCCGATACATCGGTGCCCGACCTCGGTGTGGATCGCGTACGCGAAGTCGACGGGGGTCGCGCCCTGCGGCAGCGCGATCACGTCGCCCTTCGGGGTGAACACGAACACCTCGGAGACCGACAGGTCGAAGCGGAGCGACTCCAGGAACTCGGCCGGGTCGGCGGTCTCCTTCTGCCAGTCGAGGAGCTGGCGGAGCCACTGCATGTCACCGGCCTTGCGGCCGCCGACCGTCTCCTCCTTGTACTTCCAGTGCGCGGCGACGCCGTACTCGGCGCGGCGGTGCATGCCCCAGGTGCGGATCTGCAGCTCGACGGGCTTGCCCTCGGGGCCGATCACCGTCGTGTGCAGCGACTGGTACATGTTGAACTTCGGCATCGCGATGTAGTCCTTGAACCGGCCGGGGACCGGGTTCCACCGCGCGTGGATCGAGCCGAGGGCGGCGTAGCAGTCGCGGACGCTGTCGACGAGGACCCGGATGCCGACCAGGTCGTAGATGTCGTCGAAGCTGACGTCCCGCGCGATCATCTTCTGGTAGATCGAGTAGTAGTGCTTCGGCCGGCCCGTCACGGTGGCCTTGATCCGGGCCTCGCGCAGGTCGGTGGAGACGTTCTCGATCACTTCCTGGAGGTAGACGTCGCGGCGCGGGGCGCGCTCGGACACCAGGCGGGCGATCTCGTCGAACCGCTTGGGGTACAGCGTGGCGAACGCGAGGTCCTCCAGCTCCCACTTCAGCGTGTTCATCCCGAGGCGGTGCGCGAGCGGCGCGAACACCTCCAGGGTCTCGCGGGCCTTCTTCTCCTGCTTGTGCCGCGGCATGTAGCGCAGCGTGCGCATGTTGTGCAGCCGGTCGCCGAGCTTGATCACCAGGACGCGGATGTCGCGGGACATCGCCACGACCATCTTGCGGACGGTCTCGGCCTCCGCGGCCTCCCCGTACTTGACCTTGTCGAGCTTGGTGACGCCGTCGACCAGGGCGGCGATCTCGTCGCCGAACTCGGCGCTCAGCTGGTCGAGGGTGTAGGGGGTGTCCTCGACGGTGTCGTGCAGCAGCGCCGCGCAGAGCGTCTCGGTGTTCATGCCGAGCTCGGCGAGGATGGTGGCGACCGCCAGCGGGTGCGTGATGTAGGGGTCGCCGCTCTTGCGCTTCTGGTGGCGGTGGTAGTGCGCGGCCACGTCGTAGGCGCGCTCGATGAGCCGGAGGTCCGCCTTCGGGTGCGTGTTGCGGACCGTCTTGATCAGAGGTTCGAGTACCGGGTTCATAGCGGGGCCGCGCTGGGCGCCCAACCTGGCGAGCCTGCGGCGCACCCGGGCGGCGGACGGCGGGATCGTGGCCGGCGTGGGCCTGGACGGGACGGCGGACCCGGACGCGTCGTCGGCGTCCGGGGCGGCGCCTGGGCCTTTGGCTGGGGGAACATCGGATCTCGATGGCTGGGCGGGCGGGGCGGCGGACTCGGACGTCTGCGCGGGCTCGGACGTCTGCGTGGCTGACTCGGACGTCTGCGCGGGGGGCTTGGACGTCCGCGCGGCGGAGTCGTCGGGCTCGGGCGGCCGGACGTCGGGCGGTGGCGGCGCGCGCCGTTCCTCGGCGGCGGCGTTCACCGCGTCGGTCGATACCACCTCACCTGGCACCCAGCCTCCCTAGTCCATCCGGGCGCCGCACTCGCGTGCCGAGGGTCGCGCCCGTCCCCACCGGACCCTGATGGCGTCAGTGTATCCGGCGCCTATTTCGTACTAGACCGTAACCAGGGAATGAACGTCCAGATTCCCCAGCTTGTCGCGTCCGTTCAGGAACGACAGCTCGAGGAGGACCGAAAGTCCGACGACCTCGCCGCCGCCCCGCCGGACCAGCTCGGCGGCGGCCCTGGCCGTCCCCCCGGTCGCCAGGACGTCATCGACGATCAGCACCCGGTCGCCGGGTTCGAAGGCGTCGAGATGGATCTCGATCGTCTCGCTCCCGTATTCGAGATCATAGGTCTCCGCGTCCGTCGCCGAGGGCAGTTTCCCCTTCTTGCGCACCGGGACGAAGCCCGCGCCGAAGTGGTAGGCGACGGGCGCGGCGAGGATGAACCCGCGGGCCTCGATTCCGACGATCTTGTCGATGGTGCCGCGGCCGTGGTGGTTGACGACGGCGTCCACCACCCCGGCGAACGCCACGTGGTCGGCCAGCAGCGGGGTGATGTCCTTGAACATCACCCCCTGCTTGGGATAGTCGGCGATGTCGCGGATCCGCTCCTGGATCAGCTTGTTGAGGTCCACTCCCACGTTCCCCGCCTACTTGCCGCCGCGGCGCTGCTGCCGCGACCCTCGCTTCGGCTGCTGCCGCGACCCCGTCTGCACGACCTTGCGCACGGTGACCGCGCTGCGGACGTCGGTGGCGGGACGGTCGGCGCCCTCGTCCTCCGGGTCGTCCGCCGGGTCGTCCTCCGCGGTGTCGGCGGAGGCCCCGGCACCGGCCTTGACCTTCGCCTTCGACGTCCGCCTGGCGCTCTGCTCGCGCCGGGCGATGTTCTCCCGGAGCTGCTTGTACTTCGGCTCGCGCTCCTTGAACTGGACCAGCAGCGGCGTCGCCACGCAGATCGAGGAGTACGTACCGACGATCATGCCGACGAACAGGGCGAGCGACAGGTCCTTCAGCGTGCCCGCGCCGAACAGGGTCGTGCCGATGAACAGGATCGCGCCGACGGGCAGGATCGCCACCAGCGAGGTGTTCAGCGAGCGCACCAGGGTGCTGCTGAGCGCCTGGTTGGCGGCCTCGCTGTAGGTGATCTTGGAGGTCGGCCCGAGCGGCTTGGTGACCTCCTTGATCATGTCGAAGACGACGACGGCGTCGTACAGCGAGTAGCCGAGGATCGTCAGGAAGCCGAGCAGCGTGGCCGGGGTCACCTCGAAGCCCGACCAGGCGTAGATGCCGGCGGTGATCACGAGGTCGTGGACGAGCGCGACCACCGCGGCCACGGCCATCCGCCACTCGAACGCCACCGACAGGTAGGCGATGATCAAGATCATGAAGACGAGCAGCGCCTGCCACGCCTTCTTCTGGATCTCACCGCCCCACGAGGCGCCGACGACCTGGGTGCTGACCTTGTCGGCGGGGACGGTCAGCTCCTTGGCGACGCTGGTCTTGACCGCGGTGACCTCGCTCGAGGACAGGCTCTCGGTCGTGACCCGCCAGTCGCCGCCCGCCTTCTGCACGATCACCTGGTGCGGGCCGCCGTCGGCGACGGCGCCGCGCACCTGCTCGATCGAGGCGCTCGGCGCCTTGAAGGTGAAGACGGAGCCGCCCTTGAACTCGACGCCGAAGTTGAGTCCCTGCACCAGCAGGCCCGCGATCGACAGCGCCAGCAGCAGCCCGGAGATCGTGTACCAGATCTTGGGCCGGCCGACGATGTCGGCGCTGATCTCGCCCCGGTAGATCCGGGAGATGGCCGCACGCGTTCCCATGCTCAGGCCTCCTGGCTCGTCGTGCGGGCGGCTGGGGCGGTGTCCTGCGCCTTGTGCAGGCGCCTCGGGTCGAGACCGGACATCGGATGCCCGCGGCCGAAGAAGCTGGTGCGCGCCAGCAGCGCGACCATCGGCTTGGTGAAGAAGAACACCACGATGACGTCGATGAGCGTCGTGAGGCCCATCGCGAACGCGAACCCGGCCACCCCGCCGACCGCGAGGAAGTACAGCACGAGCGCCGCGAGGAAGGTCACGGCGTCGGCGACGAGGATGGTGCGCCGCGCCCGCTTCCAGGCGTTCTCGATCGACGAGCGCAGCCTGCGCCCGGCCCGCAGCTCGTCCCGCAGCCGCTCGAAGTAGACGATGAACGAGTCGGCGGTGATGCCGATGGACACGATCAGGCCGATGATGTGCGGCAGCGAGAGCCGGAAGCCCATCCCCTCACCGAGGATCACCACCGCCTCGTAGGTGATGGCCGACGCCACGACCAGGCTGGACACCGCCACGAGGCCGAGGCCCCGGTAGTAGAACAGGCAGTAGAGCACCACCAGGCCGAGCCCGATCGCGCCGGCGATCAGTCCGCCGGTCAGCTGGTCGGAACCCAGCGTGGACGACACCTCGTCGATGGAGCTCTGCTTGAACTCCAGCGGCAGCGCCCCGTACTTGAGCACGTTGGCGAGGTCGGTGGCGTACTGCTGGTTGAAGCTGTCGGGCGGGCCGTCGATGCTGGCGGTGCCGCCGGTGATGGGGCCCTCGCGGATGCTGGGCGCGGAGACGACCTGGCCGTCCAGCACGATCGCGACCTGCGCCTGCGGCGAGGACGGGTTCTGCTGGTAGGCCTGGGAGGCGGCGGTGGTGACCGCGCCGAACTCGCGGGCGCCCTTGCCGTCGAACTTCAGCGAGACCGACCAGCTGGCCTGGCCCTGCTGGGCGTTCGGCGGCATCGCGGTCGCCGAGGAGACGTTCTCGCCCAGGACCTGGACGGGGCCGAGGATGTACTTGGCGACCTGGCCCTTCTCCTCGTCCTGGTCGCAGGCGGCGACGAACTTGCGGTTCGGGTCGTTGGACCCCGGGGCCCGCCGGTCGTTGCCGTAGCAGTCGAGCGCCTCGAACTGGCTGATCACGGCCTTGTCGGTGACGCCCGGGTAGTCCTGCGCGGGCGCGCTGGGCTGCCCGGACGGCTGGCCCAGCGGCGACGACGCCGACGGAGCCGGCGACGCCGCGGCGGACCCGGCCGGCTTCGGGGTCGGGGCCGCAAGCGCCCCCGAGAGCGCCCGGCCGCGCGGGGTCGCCGACGTCGACGGCGACGCGCTCCCGGACGGGGAGGCCGACGCGGACGGCGAGGGGCTCTTGCCCCCGTCCTTCCCCTTCGACGACGGGCTGGGGGACGGGGCGGGCGCCGCCCCGTTCGTGGGCCGCCCGTCGGCCACCGCGAACACCTGGCGGAACTGCAGCTTCGCCGTCGTCCCGATCAGGTTGACGACGCGGCCCTGCCCCTCACCGGGGACGTTCACCACGATGTTGTTGCTGCCCTGCTTGGCGACCTCGGCGTCGGACACCCCCAGACCGTTGACGCGCTTCGTCATGATCTTGACGGCCTGGTTCATCTGGTCGGCCGGAGGGTTCTTGCCGTTCGGGGTCTTGGCCGTGAGGGTCACGGTCGTCCCGCCGGCGAGGTCGAGGCCCAGCTTGGGCTTCGTCTGCCCCTGCCAGACCGCCAGACCTGCCAGGACCACCATGACCGCGAAGAGCGCGAGGAGCGTGCGCCCCGGCTTGGGAGCATTCTTGGGCGGAGCCACTTGTCGTCGTACTTCCCGTCGTATCGTCGCCTGAGAGGGGGTCAGGCGGGCTTGT
Source organism: Spirillospora sp. NPDC049024 (assembly GCF_040649235.1). Taxonomy (NCBI): domain Bacteria; kingdom Bacillati; phylum Actinomycetota; class Actinomycetes; order Streptosporangiales; family Thermomonosporaceae; genus Spirillospora; species Spirillospora sp. NPDC049024. The sequence continues at coordinate 87,753 of NZ_JBEZFD010000025.1, read as the reverse complement.
CGCCCGCCTCGACCTTCGCCTTCCCCTTCGGCTTGGACTCGGGCTCGCCGTCCTCGTCCGCGCTCTCCGCGGCCTCGCCGTCCTTGGACAGGTCGACCTCGGCTCCGTCCTTGGACAGGTCGACGCGGTCGCCGTCCTCGTCCTCGACGGCCTCGTCGTGCTCGTCGTCGAGCTCCTCGGGGTCGTCGTCCTTGAGGACCTGCATGATCGCCTGCTTGACGAACCGGACCTCGACGCCGTCGGCGATCTCCAGCACGACACCGTCGTCGTCCACCGACACGACGGTCGCGCGGATACCGCTGGTCGTCAGGACGCGGGCGCCCGGTTCCATGGCGTTCTGCATCTGCATCTGCTCTTTGCGGCGCCTGCTCTGCGGCCGGATGAGCAGGAAGTAGAAGACCAGTGGCACGGCGAGGAGCAGGAGCAGGTTGAAGGCCCCGCTACCGCCGTTGTTCGCCGCGAGAATCATGTCGCTGCCCATTACTGGGGCATCCTTCCGATGTCGATTGCCCAGCCTGTGACCAGACCGGTCACGTGCAACGGGACCGCCGGCTGGAGACGGTGAACCAAGTCCCGGAGTCTAGAGAGTACGCGAGACCCCGGCAACGAGGCGACGATCGGCGTCGCCGGGAAGTTCCCAACCCGTTACCAGATGATCACTATTCCGCTCCGTCGGCGTTCCCGTCCAGGTCGAACAGGGTGCCCGCCATCGGCGCGGTCGGCGGTCGGGGAAGCCCGAGGTGCGCCCACGCGGCGGCCGTGGCGACCCGTCCGCGCGGCGTCCTGGCGAGCAGGCCCTGCCGGACGAGGAACGGCTCCGCGACGACCTCGACGGTCTCGGGCTCCTCCCCCACCGACACGGCGAGCGTCGACAGGCCCACCGGCCCGCCGCCGAACTTGCGCATCAGCGACTCCAGGACGGAACGGTCGAGCCGGTCAAGGCCCCGTTCGTCCACCTCGTACAACGCCAGGGCCGCGCGGGCCGATTCCCGCGTGATCACCCCGTCGGCGCGGACCTCGGCGTAGTCGCGGACGCGGCGCAGCAGCCGGTTGGCGATCCGGGGCGTGCCGCGCGAGCGCCCGGCCACCTCGGCGGCGGCGGCGTCGGCGATCTCCACGCCCAGCAGCCGGGCCGACCGGCGGACGATGACCTCCAGCTCGGCGGGCTCGTAGAAGTCCATGTGCGCGACGAACCCGAACCGGTCGCGCAGCGGGCCGGGCAGCATGCCCGCCCGCGTGGTGGCCCCCACCAGCGTGAAGGGGGCGATGTCCAGCGGGATCGCCGTCGCGCCCGGGCCCTTGCCCACGACGACGTCGACGCGGAAGTCCTCCATCGCCATGTAGAGCATCTCCTCGGCGGGCCGCGCCAGCCGGTGGATCTCGTCCAGGAACAGCACCTCGCCCTCGGCGAGGGTGGACAGCACGGCCGCGAGGTCGCCGGCCCGCTCGATCGCGGGCCCCGAGGAGATCCGCAGCGGCTGCCCCAGTTCCGCCGCGATGATCATGGCGAGGGTGGTCTTGCCGAGTCCGGGCCCGCCGGACAGCAGCACGTGGTCGGGAGTCCGGCCGCGCCGCAGCGCGCCGTGCAGCACCAGCGAGAGCTGCTCCCGCACCCGTTCCTGCCCGACGAAGTCGTCCAGCTTCTTCGGCCGCAGCGCGGCCTCGATCTGCTGCTCCTCGATCCCGTCGGCGTCCGCCGACACCAGCCGCTCGCCCTCGTCGGTCCCGCTCATCCCCGCTCCCCACGCCTCCCCGGGACTGCTCTCACTCATTGTTTGCTGAGCTTCTTCAGTGCCGACCTGAGCAGCGCCGCGACCGGGGGCGTCTCGCCGCCGTCGAGGTCCGCGGCGACGGCGTCGACGGCGGCGTCGGCGTCCTTGGCCGACCAGCCGAGGTTGACCAGGCCCATCTGGACCTGCTCGCGCCACGGCTCGGCACGGGCGGGCGCGCGCAGGTCGCCGCCGTCGTCGCCGACCGGGCCGCCGAGGCGGTCCCGCAACTCCAGGACGATGCGCTGCGCGCCCTTCTTGCCGATGCCGGGCACCTTGGTGAGCGCGTTCACGTCCTCGGTGGACACGGCGCGGCGCAGCGCGTTCGGCGAGTGGACGGCGAGCATCGCCAGGGCGAGGCGGGGCCCGACGCCGCTGGCGGTCTGGAGCAGCTCGAAGACGGTGCGCTCGTCGTCGTCGGCGAACCCGAACAGCGTGAGGGAGTCCTCCCGGACGACGAGGGAGGTCGGCACCTGGGCCTGCTCGCCGACCCGCAGGCCGGCCAGTGTGGCGGGGGTGCACTGCACCGAGAGGCCGACGCCGTGCACGTCGATCACCGCCCCGTCGGGGCCCGCGGCGGCCACCCGGCCGCTGACGAAGGCGATCACTGGACGCTTCCTCCTCTGCTCCGGGCGGCGAGCCGTTCCCGTTCGGCCCTGGCCGCCTCCTCGATCCGCGACCGCTGCGCGTGCGCGAGCCGCCGCTGCGCTCCCCCGCGCCACACGTGGCAGATGGCCAGGGCGAGCGCGTCCGCGGCGTCCGCCGGCTTCGGCGCCGCCTCCAGCGCCAGCAGCCGGGTCACCATCCGGGTCACCTGCGCCTTGTCGGCGCGGCCGTTGCCGGTGACGGCGGCCTTGGCCTCGCTCGGGGTGTGCAGCGCGACGGGCAGGCCGCGGCGGGCGGCCAGCAGCATCGCGATGCCCGCGGCCTGGGCCGTCCCCATGACGGTCCGGACGTTGTGCTGGGAGAACACGCGCTCGACCGCGACGGCCTCGGGGCGCAGTTCGTCCATCAGGGCCGCGATCCCCGTCTCGATGCCCAGCAGGCGCTGGGCGTGGTCCTCGTCGGGGGCGGTCCGCACGACCGACACGTGCACCAGGTGCAGCCGCTTGCCCGGGGCGCCCTCGACGACCCCGACCCCGCACCGGGTGAGCCCGGGGTCCACCCCCATCACCCGCACGGCCGCTCCTTCGATCATCTGTTCGGCCGCCAACGCTACCAATCCGCGTCGCCGGTCAGAAGTAGTCCAGTGAGAACGGCGTGGCCGCGAACACGGCCGTGAGCGCCTCGGCGTCCGCGCCCTGGAGCAGGCCGGCGCGGCGGAGCGTGGACACCGGGATCCCGGCGTAGAGGGCCGACAGGCCGCGCGGGCCGAGGCGCACGGCGTCCGCGTCGGCCGTGGAGCGCTCCAGCCTGCCCTCCCCGTCTTCGATCTCCAGCCGCCAGTGCCCGGAGTTCGCCGGACGCTCCGGGTCGTCGATCTCCAGCGGGACGCCGGCGGCGACCCCGGCCGGGTAGCCGCGCGCCGCGATCGCCGCTGGCGCGTCGACGACCCGCAGCATCCACTGGGAGCGGTGGACGACCTCGTGTTCGCGTTCGCGCGGCAGCCACAGCACCGGGTCCGCCGGCGACACGCAGGCCCGCACCGACTCGGCCGTGGACGAGCCGGATCCGACGATGGCCCACAGCGCCCTCAGCGTCCTCTCGGAGGACGCGACGAGCCGGAGGACCTCCAGCCCGGCGTTGCCCTCGGCCCAGCGGTAGGAGAGGAATCCGTCCTCGGCCAGGTAGTGGTAGACGTCCGGGGCGTCCAGGTGCTCGCGCCACCTCGCCTCGGGCCAGCCGACGGGGCCGCAGTCGCGCGCCGTCCGGTGCGCGCGCCCGATCACTGCGGCCACCTCGGCGGCGTTGCCCGGCCCGGCCCGGCGGACGGGGACCCGCTCGGCCGCGATCGTGCGCAGGGCCTCGGTGGACAGGTCGACGTGGTGCCAGCCGCCCGCGTGCTCCCAGCCCAGCGACCGGTAGAGCCGCGTCGTGGCCGGATAGAGCATGGCGAGCGGGTGGCCGAGGCCGGCGCACCGCTCCAGCAGGTCGGCCATCAGACGGCGGCCGAGCCCCCGCCCGCGCTCCTCCGGCGCGACCGTGACCGCGCTGACGCCGGCCGTGGAGACCGCACGCCCGTTCCACCACTGCGCCATGTCGAGCAGGGCCCCCGTGGCGACGACCGCCCGGCCGTCGAAGCCCGCGAACTGCCGCCCGGCCTCCGCGGCCTGCCGGACGAGGCGGGACCGCCGCGCCCACACCTCGTCGGGCAGCGGCCCGAAGGCGCGGGCCCGGATGTCTCGGACGGCGTCCACCTCGCCGGGGGCGACAGCGCGAATCTCCATGATCCAGACCGTATGCGACGGCTCCGACGGCAACGCCGCCGCACCCGGGCGGGCGGCGGCGGCGTTCGCGGGGCGGCGGGATCAGGCGTCGATGGAGGCCATGACCTCGTCGCTGACGTCGAAGTTGGCGTAGACCTCCTGGACGTCGTCGGAGTCCTCCAGGGCGTCGAGGAGCCGGAACACCTTCTTGGCGTTGTCCTCGTCGAGCGGGACGGTCACGCTCGGCAGGAACTTGCTCTCCGCCGAGTCGTAGTCGATGCCCGCCTCCACCAGGGCCGAGCGGACCGCGACCAGGTCGCCGGCCTCGCTCACGACCTCGAAGTTCTCCTCGTCGAGGTCGTTGACCTCCTCGGCCCCGGCGTCCAGGACGGCCATCATGACGTCGTCCTCGCTGGTGCCCGCCTTGGGGACGATCACGACGCCCTTGCGGTTGAACATGTAGGAGACCGAGCCCGGGTCGGCGAGGGAGCCGCCGTTGCGGGTCAGGGCGACGCGGACCTCGGAGGCGGCCCGGTTGCGGTTGTCGGTCAGGCACTCGATGAGCACGGCCACCCCGCCGGGGGCGTAGCCCTCGTAGGTGATGGTCTGCCATTCGGCGCCCCCGGCCTCCTCACCGGCGCCCCGCTTGCGGGCGCGCTCGATGTTGTCGTTCGGGACCGAGTTCTTCTTCGCCTTGTAGATGGCGTCGTAGAGGGTGGGATTCGCGTCGGGGTCTCCGCCGCCGGTGCGGGCCGCCACCTCGATGTTCTTGATCAGCTTGGCGAAGAGCTTGCCCCGCTTGGCGTCGAGGGCCGCCTTCTTGTGCTTGGTCGTCGCCCACTTGGAATGGCCGGACATCTGTCAATCCTCCTCTGTCGTCCGGCGCACCAGATCGGCGAAGTAGTGGTGCACGCGGAAATCGCCTGTCAACTCCGGATGGAACGCGGTCGCCATGAGGCGCCCCTGGCGGACGGCGACGATCCTACCGGCGTTCGGGCCGCCCTCCGCGCGTCCGAGGACCTCGACGTCGTCGCCGACGGACTCCACCCAGGGTGCGCGGATGAAAACCGCGTGGTACGGCGTGTCACCCATACCGGTCAGCGGGACGGCGGCCTCGAACGAGTCGACCTGCCGGCCGAACGCGTTGCGCCGCACGGTCATGTCGATGCCGCCCACGGTCTCCTGGCCCGCGACGCCGCCGCGGATCCGGTCCGCAAGCATGATCATGCCGGCGCAGGAGCCGTAGGCGGGCATGCCCGCCTCGATCCGCTTGCGCAGCGGGTCGAGGAGTTCGAACGAGCGCGCCAGCCGCCACATGGTGGTGGACTCCCCGCCGGGCAGCACCAGCCCGTCGACCTGTTCCAGCTCGTCGGGGCGGCGCACCTTCAGGGCGCGCACCCCCGCCGCCTCCAACGCGCGCGCGTGCTCGCGCACGTCGCCCTGCAGGGCGAGGACACCGATCGTGGGCACAGCAGTCACGTGGAAACCTTCCGGGGAACAGGAGTCGTCTCAACCCTAGACGTTCCTTACAACGGCGCACGACCTGGCTGATCTTCCCTGCGCCTCCGCAGCGTGCCCCCGCGGATTCGGTCCACCCCCGGAGACGCCTCCCTGTGGGGGAGAACCCCCACACCCCCAAGAGCAGGGCCTGACCGACGCCTTCCGCTCCGCAGGCTCCGCTCCAGGCGCCGGTCAGGCGTGCCGGAAGCGGCGGACCGGGAGTTCCAGGGGCAGGAAGCCGTCCTTGCCCCGGTCGGCGATGCCGCGGCCGAACATGTACGCCTCGGCGAGGGCGAGCCCGAACTCCTCGGGGTCGAACGGGAGCGGCACGTCCGGGGCGCCGGCGTCGACGGCGCGCCAGAACGGCCGCTCGGCGGGCAGCCGCTCGCCCTGGTCGACGACCACCCCGTCCTCCGCGGTGACGAACACGTCGCGGAGCAGCTCGCCCGACTCGTACCAGCGGAACCAGCAGCCGCGGATGACGTTGTGCAGGACGAGGACGCCGCAGTGCGAGCCGGGCAGGGCCGCGGCGGCGGTGTCGGCGATGCGGCGGGCGTCCTCGTCGAGGCAGAACAGCCGCCTGTCGCACAGCAGCAGCGCCCGCTCGAAGGCCCCGACGAACAGCTCGTCGTCGTACGGCCAGAGCGCGAAGTCCAGGACCGTGTCACCGGTCTCGGTGAGGGCGGCCGCCGGGTACAGGCGGCGCGCGATCTTCGCGGCGGCGTCCGGATCGGGCACCATGCCGGGCCGGAACACCTCGGTGGGCTCACCCGCGCTCGCACACGCCAGCGCGACCGACCAAGCCATGCTCTCCCCTCCCGCGGCCGGACCGCCCGAAGATCGCTTCACCGGCCGCGACGTCAGCGTAACCCCGCCGGCGGCCGGTGTGGAGGGGGGACCCCTGTATCCGCCCGGCCACTCCGGGCCGGGCGGAAGAGGCGCCCATTACCAGCCGCGACCGGCGAACTTCTGGTCCTCGCCGAGGGAGGCGGCGCTGATGCCGACCATGGCCTCGCCGAGACCGCGCGACACCTTGGCGATCACGTCGGGGTCGTCGTGGAAGGTGGTGGCCTTCACGATCGCCTCGGCCCGCTGTGCGGGGTTGCCGGACTTGAAGATCCCGGAGCCGACGAAGACGCCCTCGGCGCCGAGCTGCATCATCATCGCGGCGTCGGCCGGGGTGGCGATGCCGCCCGCGGTGAACAGCACGACGGGCAGCCTGCCCGCCTGCGCGACCTCCTTGACCAGCTCGTACGGGGCCTGGAGCTCCTTGGCCGCGACGTACAGCTCGTCCTCGGGCAGGGTCTGCAGGCGGCGGATCTCCTGCCGGATCTTGCGCATGTGCGTCGTGGCGTTGGAGACGTCGCCGGTGCCGGCCTCGCCCTTGGAGCGGATCATCGCCGCGCCCTCGGTGATGCGGCGCAGCGCCTCGCCGAGGCTGGTGGCGCCGCAGACGAAGGGGACGGTGAACGCCCACTTGTCGATGTGGTTGTCGTAGTCGGCGGGCGTCAGCACCTCCGACTCGTCGATGTAGTCGACGCCGAGGGCCTGCAGCACCTGCGCCTCGACGAAGTGGCCGATGCGGGCCTTGGCCATGACCGGGATGGAGACCGCGCCGATGATCCCGTCGATCATGTCGGGGTCGCTCATCCGGGAGATGCCGCCCTCGGCGCGGATGTCGGCGGGGACCCGCTCCAGGGCCATGACGGCGACCGCGCCCGCGTCTTCGGCGATCTTCGCCTGCTCGGGCGTGACGACGTCCATGATCACGCCGCCCTTGAGCATCTCCGCCATGCCGCGCTTGACGCGGGCGGTCCCGGTCTCGGGCGCGGCGTTGTCAGGGGCGGGAGTGGAAGTGGACACGGGCATTCCTCACGTGGACGGACGACAAGTCTTTTCCCATGATATTGCCTGCTCGTTCGCCCTCTGGACCCGGCAGAGTGTCAGCGGGCGGCGCCGGAGGCTTACGAAGTGACGGGCGGCGGGGTTGCCCGGGGCTCCGCGCGGCCCAGAACGCGCCCGCTTAGGGCGTGTAGGGCTTGCCGTCGTTGACGAGCACGACCCACACCTGGCCGGGGGCGAAGTTCATGGGTTTGCCGTCGGCGGTGGTGTAGGTGGTGCCCTTGCTCTCGGACGGGCGCGACCACTTGGCGTCGTAGGCCTTGCCGTCGCGCAGGACGACCGCGCGCCCGGTGCCGGTGGTGTGGATCAGCGGCGTGTAGCTGCCGAGGAAGTCGTGGAACTTCGAGCGAGTCGTCTTGGCGTACTGGACGACGACGGTCTTGCCGCCGAGCAGCCCGCCTTCCGCGGCGCGGTCGGGCCTGCCGCCCCAGCTGGCGAGCCACCGCTTCTGCTTGGCCGACCACGTGAAACCCATCCTGGCGGCGGGCCACCGGGCGGTGAACGACTTGGTGGGCTTGCCGCCTTCGGGGGCCTCTCCGAAGCGGAAGCCGATGTCGCGCGGCTTGGCGGCCTTCGGCGCCCGCTTGAGGAGGTTCTTGGGGTCGGCGTAGAGGTTGTAGGGGATGCGCCTGTCGCTGGAGCGGAAGTACGCGCCGCCCGCGCTCTCCTGTGAGATGTCGTACACCGGCGCCTTGCGGATGTACTTCTTCATCTTGCTCTGGACGCCGGAGAACGCGAAGGCGGGACGGCCGAACTGCGGCAGGATGTGCAGGTCGGAGATGCGGGCGCTGCGGACGGGCCCGACCTTCTTCGGCAGCTTGGAGGAGAAGACCGCCATCAGGCGGGTCTCGCCGCCCTCCACCTGCTCGACGTAGACGATGTCGGCGGCCGACACGCCGCTCTGCGGGAGCGCGGGGCTCGTGTTCTCGATCTTGACCGCGAGGACGGGGTTGCCGAGGCCCTTGCTGCCGCCGGTGAACGGGTGCGTCGCCGGCGTCGGCGTCGCGCTGTCCTGGGGCGCGCCCGTGCTCTTCGGCGGCGGCGCCGACTTCGGACCGTCCGAGCTCGAGCAGGCCGGCAGCGCGGCGCCGAGGACGAGGACGCCGAGTCCCGCGGCCGCGTGCCTCCGGGCGGTGATCTCCCAGACAGATCGCACGATCTACCCCTCCTTTGGACGATCTGCCAGAGGTTAGCGAACGTGATCCGGTGCGCTCGCCCGCCCGGTGGTACGGCCGAGGGGTGCACCCCCGCTCAAAGTCCACCCGCCGATATGTCCGGGCGGCCGGATTCTGGGCCTCCGGGCCGCGGCCGGCCGGCTCGCCGGCGGTCAGATCCCGGGCGGGTCGTCGTCGATCTCGAAGAAGTCCGGGAGCGGGGCGCGCCCGGCGAGCGGCAGGACGCGGATGAGCAGCTTGCGGCGCGCGATCCGGGCCTGGGACACGGCGTCGTTGTAGAAGCGGCGGGCGTAGGCGACCTTCGCGGCGGCGGACGACAGCTCCTCCAGGACCGCCTGGCCGTCGCCGCCGCGGGCGGCGAGGGCGTCGACGAACCCGGGCTGGTCGACGGCCGCGCGAAGCGCCCGCGACAGGTCGCTCTCGGCGAACTCGCGCCCCTCGGCGTCGGCGGTGCGGGCCTCGTGGGCGGCGGTGGCCAGCACCAGGCTGGTCGCGGGGTCCAGGAGCCGCGATGCGGCCAGCTCCAGCGTGGCGGCGGCCCGCCTGACGAGCGCGGCGTCGAGCGCGGCGCGGGCCGTCTCGACCCGCACGTGCAGCCGGTCGAGCCGGGTGGCGCGCCACGACACGTACACGCCGACGAGGAAGACGACGGCGATCCAGAACAGGACGTCGATGACCCAGTCGTAGGACACGCCGCCCCCTACGCGCCGACGCCGGACTCGACGACGCGGACGCGGCCGCCGGTGACGGTCTCGTACACCCGCACCACGTCGCGGGCCACGGACGACCAGTCGTAGGCCCGGACGGCCGCGCGGGCCTCCGCGGACAGCTGCTTGCGGCGGGCCGGGTCGTCGAGCAGGGCCCCGGCCGCCGCCGCGAGCGCCTCGTGGTCGCCGGCCGGGAACAGCGCCCCGGCCCGGCCGCGGCGCAGGACGCGGTCGAACGCCTCGATGTCGCTGGCCAGGATGGGCGCGCCCGCCGCCATGGCCTCGGCGAGGACGATGCCGAAGCTCTCGCCGCCGAGGTTGGGCGCGACGAACACGTCGACCGAGTGGTAGGCGCGGACCTTGTCCTCCTCGCTCACCATGCCGAGCACGACGACGCGGTCGCGCAGATCGGGCGGGACCCTGGCCAGCACGTCGCCGGCGTCGCCGGGGCCGGCCAGCAGCAGCCGCAGCCCGGGCCGGAGGCGGCCGATGATCTCGAAGGCGCGCAGCAGCACCGGCAGGCCCTTGCGCGGCTCGTCCATCCGGCCGAGGAAGCCGAGCGCTCCCCCGTCGCCGCCCCCGGGCGGCGGGTCCGCGCGGCCGCGCCAGCCGGGCAGCGGCGCGGCCATCGCGTAGCGCTCGGTCGCGACGCCGTTCGGGATGAGCACGGCGTCGCCGCCGAGGTGCTCGACGAGCGTGGTGCGGGCGGCCTCGGACACCGCGATCCGGCCGGTGATCTTCTCGAGGGCGCTCTGCAGGATCGGCGCGGTGACCGACAGCGCCCGCGACCGCTCGTAGGAGGCGTGGAACGTCCCCACGATGGGCCCGTCGGCGGCCCAGCAGGCCAGCAGCCCGAGCGAGGGCGCGGCGGGCTCGTGGACGTGCAGGACGTCGAACCCGCCGTCGCGGATCCAGCGCCGGACCCGGCCGGCCGACAGGAACCCGAACGCCAGCCGGGCGACCGAGCCGTTGTAGGGGACGGGGACGGCGCGCCCGGCCGCCACGACGTAGGGCGGCAGGTCGGCGTCGTCGTCGGCGGGCGTGATGACCGACACCTCGTGGCCGAGCGCGACCAGCGCCTCGGCGAGGTCGCCGATGTGCTGCTGGACGCCTCCCGGCACGTCCCATGTGTAGGGGCAGACGAGGCCCACCTTCATCGGCCGGCCCTCAACTTCGGCCGTCCGCGAGGTCGTCCACCCAGACCTTCTGCAGCATGTGCCAGTCCTCGGGGTGGGCGGCGATGCCCTCCTCGAAGGCGCGCGCGAGCTCCTGGGTCATGGCCTGGATCTTCTCCTGTCTGCCGCCCTCGTCCGGCACGGGGATCTCCTCATGGACCCTCGCCGCCCAGTACTCGCCCTCGTACCAGAGTGTCACGGGGATGAGGGCGGCGCCGGTCTGGACGGCCAGCGCGGCCGAAACGGCGGGCATCCGGGCGGTGGCGCCGAAGAACTCGACCTCGACGCCGGTGTCGGTCAGGTCGCGGTCGACGACCAGGCACACCGGCCGCCCGGCGCGCAGCCGCTGCGCCATCCGCCCGTAGGCGGAGGCGCCCTTGTGCGCGAGGACCTCCATGCCGAGGCCCTCGCGGAACTCGACGAACCGGTCGAACAGCGACGCCGGCTCGAGGCGCTCGGCGACGGTGGTGAACGGGTGGCCGTTGTGCACCAGCCACGCCCCGGCCTGCTCGTAGTTGCCCATGTGGGGCAGCGCCAGGATGACGCCGCGCCCGGAGTCGAGGTTGGTGAAGATCTTCTTCTCGCCGGTGACCCGCATCCGGCCGACGATCCGCGCCCGGTCGTACTCGGGCAGCCGGAACACCTCCAGCCAGTAGCGGAAGTAGGAGCGCAGCACCTTCTTGCTGAGGACGCGGACCTCGTCGTCGACGGCGTCCTTGCCGAGGACGCGGCACAGGTTCTTCTCCAGCTGCCGCACGCCGCCGCCGTAGCGGTGCCAGGTGCGGTCGGCGAGCGCGGCGAACACCAGTCGCGCCGCGCTCTCGGGCATCTTGCGGACGACCGTCCAGCCCAGGGCGTAGACGGCGTCGGTCACCTCGTCGCGGAGCGACGGCGACGCCTCTGCGCGGCGGGGCGTGGTCATGGACGCGGCTCCGGCGTCTTCTCGGCCCCGTTGCGCGCGCCGTTGCCCGCCCCCGGGCCGCCGTCGGCCTTCGCCTGGGCGTACACCGTGGCGAACCGCTGCCCGACCGTGACGGTGCTGAGCACGGCGAGTGCCCACAGCGCGACGGCCAGGATGTAGGGGACGCCGAGCCCGTCCAGCCCGGCGGCGACCAGCGCGACGATGAGGCGCTCGGCGCGCTCGGCGATGCCGACGTTGCAGGTGTAGCCGAGCCCCTCGGCGCGCGCCTTGGCGTAGGACACCACGACCCCGGAGACCAGGCAGTACAGGGCGACCCCGGCGAGGGGCTCCTGCCCGGCCCGGTACAGCCCGATCATGAGCCCGGCGAAGATCGCGGCGTCGGCGACGCGGTCCATGGTGGAGTCCAGGAACGCCCCGAACGAGGAGATCTTCCCGGTGACCCGGGCCACCGCGCCGTCGAGCATGTCGAACAGGACGAACGCGGTGATGACCACCGTCCCCCAGAAGAACTCCCCGCGCGGGAACAGCACGAGCGCGCCGGCGGCGACGCCGACCGTCCCGATGACGGTGATGGCGTTGGGCGAGACCCCGGTCCGCGCGACCGCCTGTCCGACGGGGGTGAGGACGCGCCCCAGCGCGGGCCTGATCTTGTTGAGCATCGCCGTCCGTTCTCGTGGTCACCTGGAGTCGTCGCCGCCGGGAGTCGTGGTCACCGGGAGCGGCCCCGCCGCGGGCGTCCGGCGCCCACGCGGCGCGCCCATCGTAGTGCGGACGCCGCCGGGACGCGGCCGGGCACGGGCCCGCCGCCGCCGCGGCCCGGACGGATCGCGGTTGTTTGCCGTTCACCCCTTGTGATCCCGGCCCGCAGGGGAAAGGCTGTTGGCACGGGTGTGACGCCGGTCACGCGCGATGAACGAGGTCGGACGCCGCACTCGGACGTCAGGGCCGGGCCCGCCGGGGCCGGGCCCCAGCCGCACGCGGGCCTCCGCGAGAGGCCCGTCCGAGGAGGTAGTCATGGCGGACAAGGGAGGCCACCCGGGAGCCCCCGGCAGGGCACCGGAGGCCGGCACGTGCGACAGGGTGCGCAACGTCGCGCTGGTCGGCCATTCAGGGGCCGGTAAGACCACGCTCGTCGAGGCGCTGCTCGCCGCCACGGGCGCGCTGCAGCGGGCGGGGAAGGTCGAGGACGGCACCACCGTCAGCGACTTCGACGAGGTCGAGGTGCGCCAGCAGCGCTCGGTCAACCTCGCGCTCGCGCCGCTGGTGCACGGCGACGTCAAGGTCAATCTCATCGACACCCCGGGCTACGCCGACTTCGTCGGGGACCTGCGGGCCGGGCTGCGCGCCGCCGACGCGGCGCTGTTCGTGATCTCCGCGGTGGACGGCATCGACGGGCTCACCCGGATGATCTGGGAGGAGTGCGCGGCGGTGCAGATGCCCCGCGCGGTCGTCATCACCAAGATCGACCAGCAGCGCGGCGACTACGACGACGTCGTCATGACCTGCCAGGACGTCTTCGGCGAGGGCGTCGCGCCGCTGTACTTCCCGGCCCAGGGCGACGACGGCCTCAAGGGCCTGATCGGGCTGCTGTCGCAGCGCTGCCTCGACTACTCGACCGGGAAGCGCACCGAGTGCGACCCCGACCCCCGCTACCTGGACCAGATCTCCGAGCAGCGCGCCTCGCTCATCGAGGGGATCATCCAGGAGAGCGAGGACGAGACCCTCATGGACCGGTACCTGTCCGGCGAGGAGATCGACGTCAAGGCGCTCATCGAGGACCTGGAGACCGCGGTGGCGCGCGGCAGCTTCTACCCCGTCCTCGCCACGTCGGTGCCGCACGGCGACCACCCCGGCCCGGTCGTCGGCATGATGGAGCTGCTGGAGGTCATCACCCAGGCGTTCCCGTCCCCCCTCGAACACGGCATCCCCCCGGTGACCCCGGTGGCGGGCGGGCCTCCGAAGGAGATCTCCTGCGATCCGGAGGGGCCGCTGGTCGCCGAGGTCGTCAAGACCACCTCCGACCCGTACGTCGGGCGGATCTCGCTGGTCCGCGTCTTCTCCGGGACGCTGCGCCCCGACACGACCGTGCACGTCTCCGGGCACGGCATGGAGGACCGCGGCCACGAGGACCACGACGTCGACGAGCGCGTCGGCGCGCTCACCTCGCCCCTGGGCAAGACGCAGCGCACCGTGTCGTCGTGCGGCGCGGGCGACATCTGCGCGGTGGCGAAGCTCAGCCGCGCCGAGACGGGCGACACGCTGTCCGACCCGGCGGCGCCCATGGTGATGGCGCCCTGGTCCATGCCGGACCCGCTGCTGCCCGTCGCCATCCGCGCGAAGTCCAAGGCCGACGAGGACAAGCTGAGCCAGGCGCTCGGCCGGCTCGTCGCCGAGGACCCGACGCTGCGGCTGGAGAACAACTCCGAGACCCGGCAGCTGGTGCTGTGGTGCATGGGCGAGGCCCACGCCGACGTGCTGATCGACCGGCTGCGCGCCCGCTACGGCGTCGAGGTCGAGCGGGTGGAGCTGCGCGTCCCGCTGCGCGAGACGTTCGGCGGGACGGCGAAGGGCCTCGGCCGGCACGTCAAGCAGAGCGGCGGGCACGGCCAGTACGGCATCTGCCACATCGACGTCGAGCCGCTGCCCTCCGGCGAGGGCTTCGAGTTCGTCGACAAGATCGTCGGCGGGGTCGTCCCGCGCCAGTTCATCCCGTCGGTCGAGAAGGGCGTCCGGCAGCAGATGGAGCGCGGCGTGTCCGCCGGATACCCGATGGTGGACATCAAGGTCACCCTGCACGACGGGAAGGCGCACTCGGTCGACTCCTCCGACATGGCGTTCCAGGCGGCCGGGGCGCTCGCGCTGAAGGACGCGGCGAGCCGGGTGCCGATCCTCCTGCTGGAGCCGGTCGACGAGGTGGACGTGCTGATCGCCGACGAGTACGTCGGCCCGATCATGTCCGACCTCACCTCCCGGCGCGGCCGGGTGCTGGGCTCCCAGGCGGTGCCGGGCGGCCGCACGATGATCAAGGCGGAGGTGCCGCAGCTGGAGATCGTCCGGTACGCGATCGACCTGCGCTCGATGTCGCAGGGCACCGGCACGTTCAGCCGATCCTTCCTGCGCTACGAACCGCTCCCGTCGCACCTCGCCGACAAGGTCGCCGCCGAGTCCAGGGACGGCTGACCGCGCCCCGCGGGGGCGGGGCCCGGCGCGCGCCGGGCCCCGCCCCGTCCCCTCCGCCGCGGTGACGGCCGGCGCCGCCGAATCGACCTGCGGGGGGAGCCCGGCTCATCCCGCAGGGTGACCCGCGATTCGGCCGGACGGCCGATGATCAGGGCGGGTCCGCGGTGCGATCGTGGTCTCACAATGAAAAACGTGGACGCCCCCCGGGATCCGGCCGCCCCCGGACGCCGGACGTTCATCAAGGGGCTGGGGCTGGCGGCCGCCGGAGCGGTCACACTGGGCGCCGGGGCGGAGGCCGTCGGCGCCGTGGTCGGCTCCGGGGGCCCGCCGTCGTCGGCGATGGCGGTCCCCATCGCCGGTCCGTGGCGCCCCGGCAGCGCACAAGTGGACGTGATCTGGGGCGTCGACACCGCCCAGAAGCTCGTCGCCCTCACCTTCGACGACGGGCCGATGCCGAACTGGACGCCCATGGTGCACGACATCCTGGACGCCGAGCGGGTCAAGGCGACGTTCTTCCTCGTCGGGGAGCGCCTCGTCCGCCACGCCCGGCTCGTGCACGGTCGGATGGAGCGGCACGAGGCCGGCAACCACACCTGGCAGCACAAGGACCTGTCGCGCCTGCCCGACGATCAGGCCCTGGAGCAGCTGCGGCGCGCCCACAACGCCATCACGCGGATCGTCGGCAGGGAGCCCCGGTTCCTGCGCCCGCCGTTCGGGCATCTGGGCGGCACCACGCTCAGCGCCGCGTGCCGGTTCGACTACGACATCGCGCTGTGGTCGATCAAGATGCTGGAGAAGACCTACGAGGACGAGCCGCCGGCGCTGGTGGACTACATCGTGGGCAACACCGGCCCCGGCGCGATCCTGCTCGCCCACGACACCGGCCACCACGACCGCCTGGTCGCGCTCCGCAACCTCGTCCCGATGATCCGGGGCCTGCGCGCCAAGGGCTTCGAGTTCGTCACGCTCTCGGAGCTGATGAGCGTCTCGCAGCCGCCGCCCCGCCCCGGTGGCGACGCGGGCCTGCGGCGGGCCGTGCCTCCCGCCTAGGGCGGCCGCGCCCAGGCCTCGTCCGTCCGAGCTCCGCCCGGTCGGCCGTCGTGCGGTCAGCCGTCGTGCGGCCAGGCGTCGGCGAGCATCTGGCGGGTGTCGCGCAGCAGCTGCGGCAGGACCTTCGTGTGCCCGACCACCGGCATGAAGTTGGTGTCGCCGCCCCAGCGCGGGACGACGTGCTGGTGCAGGTGGGCCGCGATGCCGGCGCCCGCGACGAGACCGAGGTTCATGCCGACGTTGAAGCCCTGCGCGCCGCTCGCCTTGCGCAGCGCCGTCAGGGCCCGCTGCGTGAAGACGGCCAACTCCGTGTACTCCGGCTCCTCCAGGTCGGCGTAGTCGGCGACGTGCCGGTACGGGACGACCATCAGGTGACCGGAGTTGTAGGGGTAGAGGTTCAGCACCGTGAACACCGACTCCCCGCGGGCCACGACGAGCCCCTCCTCGTCGGTCATCTTCGGGATCTCGCAGAAGGGGCAGCCGTCGCCGGCTCCCCCGCCTGTGGGCTTGTTCTCGCCCTTGATGTAGGCCATCCGGTGCGGGGTCCAGAGCCGCTGGAAGTTGTCGGGCGTGCCCGCGCCGCCCCTCTCCTCCTCGAAGCGGGGCGTGCGCTCGTTCCCGGCGCCGGCACCGGGCGCGTCCTCGCGCCCCTGCTGCACCACGGACTCCTCCGGCTCTGGGCTCAAGGCGGCGGTCTCCTTTTGTTCACGGCCTGACCAGCAGCATAGAGAGAGACGCCCCGGGGGCTGTAGCCGGGATCCCCTAGCATGGCCCGTCGGCGGGTCTTCGGACGCGCCCGCGATCCGGTGCCTGCGTGACGTCCCGCGCGTCGCTCCGACACCATGGTCACCCGACCGACCCCCAGGGAGCGATCATGACCGGGCTCGACAAGCACCGCACCGGGAACGCCGAGCAGGGGCAGGAGGCCGGCCCCGGACCGCGGTTCCCCGGGGTGCCCGCCGGCCGCCCGGAGACCGAGCCGCCGCCCGCGACGCCCCCGCACGCCCAGCAGCCCCCCGGCATGCCGCCGCACGGCGCGCCGTCACAGGGGGTGTCTTCACAGGGGGTGCCTCCACAGGGGACGCAGCAGGTGACCCAGCCGGGGACACCGCTGTCGGCTCCTCCCCCGGCCGCGGCGCGGCAGTCGGTCCCGCCGCCGCGGGGCGTCCAGTCCTCGGGGCCGAACGCGGTGCCGATGACGCTGCACGGCTCGCCCGGCGACCTCAGCGCGCCGGTGGAGGGCCGCATCACGATCGGGAACGCGGTCATCGGGAAGATCGCCGCGTTCGCGGCGCTGGAGGTGGACGGCGTCGCCGGCCTCACCGTCCGGGAGGAGCCCGCCGCGACCGGGGTGCGCGTCGTCCAGAACGACGACGAGGTCACCCTCGACGTCGCCATCGCCGTCGAGTACGGCACCGTGATCAGGGACGTGGCGACCCTGGTGAAGGCGAACGTGGCGCGGGTGGCGGCGATGATGCTGGGCACGCGGGTCGCCGCCGTGAACGTGTCGGTCGAGGACGTCCGTCAGGCGGCGCGGGCGTAGCAGTTCTGCATACCGCCGCCCACCGAGATCGTGGTCACCTTCACGCGCTCGACGAGTTGCGGCATGACGCCCGTGAAGTGGAAGGTCTGCGACCCGCCGCTCCGCATGGTGGTCTGCTGGGCCCTGGGCTCCTGCCCCCGCAGCGACAGCTCCGCCCGGATCGCGCCGCCGGCGGAGACCGCGATGACGACGTCCACGCCCGTCGGGGCGGCCCTGTAGTACGCCGTCCCCTTGGGGCAGGCGCCGATACCGCCGGCCGAGCCGTTCTGGGGCGGGATCTGCGGACCGCCGCCCTGGCCGCCGGACCCGCCGCCCCCGCCGCTCGGGTAGGGCTGGCCGCCGCCGGTCTGCTGCGGAGCGGGGTTGGTCGGGGTCGCCGGGAGGCCGCCGCCTCCGGGAACGCCCGTCTGCCCGCCCGGCGCGGACGGGCCCGCCGTCCCCCCGGCACCGGCGGCGCCCTTCTGGCCGTCGTCCATCAGCGGCATGAGGAGCACGACGACCGCGGCGGCGACGAGCGCGAGGGTGCCGGTGTAGCCGGCCATCCGGAGCCAGAGCGAGCGCCCGCGCCGCGCCGGCCTCCTGGACTTCATCTCCGCTGTCTCCCCGGTCGTCGCACGTGATCGATGAGGCTACCAACTCCGGGCGCGCGCCACCCGCGGGTCGCGCCCGCGCGCGGCGGGCGCGCCCCGGGCCGGCTCAGATCTGCGCGCGGGACCGCACGGCCTCGACGATCTCCTCGACCGCCTCGTCGATCGGGACGCCGTTCTTCTGCTCCCCGTTGCGGTACCGGAACGACACGGCGTCCTTGGCCACGTCGTCGTCGCCCGCGAGCAGCATGTACGGGACCTTCTGCTTCTGCGCGTTGCGGATCTTCTTCTGCATCCGGTCGGAGGACGCGTCCACCTCGACGCGCAGGCCGTGCTCGCGCAGCCGCGCCGCCACCTTCTCCAGATGCGGGACGTGGGCGTCGCCGATCGGGATGCCGACCGCCTGGACCGGCGCCAGCCACGGCGGCATCGCGCCCGCGTAGTGCTCCAGCAGCACGCCGAAGAACCGCTCGATCGACCCGAACAGCGCCCGGTGCAGCATCATGGGGCGCTGCCGGGTGCCGTCGGCCGCCTGGTACTCCAGGCCGAACCGCTCGGGCTGGTTGGGGTCGACCTGGATGGTGGACAGCTGCCAGGTGCGCCCGATCGCGTCCTTGGCCTGCACCGAGATCTTGGGGCCGTAGAACGCCGCGCCGCCCGGGTCGGGGACGAGGTCGAGCCCGGTGGCCTCGGCGGCCTCGCGGAGCGCGGCGGTGGCCTTCTCCCACATCTCGTCCGAGCCGATGAACTTGTCGGACTCGTCGCGGGTGGACAGCTCGAGGTAGAACTCGTTCAGGCCGTAGTCGCGCAGCAGCCCGAGGACGAAGTCGAGGAGCCGCTTGATCTCCTCGCCCATCTGGTCCTCGGTGCAGTAGATGTGCGCGTCGTCCTGGGTCATGCCCCGCACGCGGGTGAGGCCGTGCACGACGCCCGACTTCTCGTACCGGTACACCGACCCGAACTCGAACAGCCGCAGCGGCAGCTCCCGGTAGGACCGGCCGCGCGCCCGGAAGATCAGGTTGTGCATCGGGCAGTTCATCGGCTTGAGGTAGTAGTCGCCCCCGTCGATCTCCATGGCCGGGAACATGTCGTCCTTGTACCAGCCGAGGTGCCCGGAGGTCTCGAACAGATGGCCCTTGGTGATGTGGGGGGTGTTGACGAACTCGTACCCTTCCTCCTCGTGCCGCCGGCGGGAGTAGTCCTCCATCACCTTGCGGACGGCGCCGCCCTTCGGGTGGAAGACGGCGAGGCCGCTGCCGATCTCGTTCGGGAAGGAGAACAGGTCGAGCTCGGCGCCGAGCCTGCGGTGATCGCGCTTCTCGGCCTCCTCCAGGAACCTCAGGTACTCGTCCTGCTTCTCGCGGGACTCCCAGGCGGTGCCGTAGATCCGCTGGAGCTGCGGGTTCTTCTCGCTGCCGCGCCAGTAGGCGCCGCCCGAGCGCATCAGCTTGAACGCGGGGATGACCCGGGTGGACGGCACGTGCGGGCCGCGGCACAGGTCCTTCCAGCGCAGCTCGCCGGACTTGGCGTCGAGGTTGTCGTAGATGGTCAGCTCGCCGCCGCCCACCTCGACCTCGGCGCCGTCGGCGGCGTCCCCGACCGGGCCGGAGCCCTTCAGGCCGATCAGCTCCAGCTTGTAGGGCTCGGCGGCCAGCTCGGCGCGCGCGTCCTCGTCGGAGACGGGACGTCGGGAGAACCGCTGCCCCTGCTTGACGATCTCGCGCATCCGCTTCTCGACGCGCTTGAGGTCGTCGGGGGTGAACGGCTCGGGGACGTCGAAGTCGTAGTAGAAGCCGTTCTCCACCGGCGGGCCGATGCCCAGCTTCGCCTCGGGGAACAGCTCCTGGACGGCCTGCGCCATCACGTGCGCGGCGGAGTGCCGCATGATCGCCCGGCCGTCGTCGGAGCCGATCTCGACCGGCTCGACGGCGTCGCCGTCGCGCAGCTCGCCGGCGAGGTCGCGCAGCTCGCCGTTGACGCGGGCGGCGATCACGGTCCGGCCGTCGGCCTCAAGTGCCTGCCCCGCGGTGGTGCCCGCCGGCACCGCCCGCTCGCTCCCGTCGAGGGTGATGCGCAGCTCAGACACGGTGGACACGGGTACTCCTCGCGATGGTGGTTCGGGGTCAGCGGGTTTCGATGCTATCGACTCGGGGTGTCCCCCGGACGCATCCGGCTCCATCGGCCGCTCCTCTCGGTCGGCGGAGGGCCCGTGGCGTCCCCGGACAGCGGAAGGGCCCCGGGGATCGCTCCCGGGGCCCTTCCGCGTGCAATGTCAGGACATGCCGCCGTCGCGCCGGGAGTGGCCCGGCGTCGTCGTCTCTGCGAACGCGTACGGCATGACACCACTGTAACCGATGGGCGGGCGCGGGGCCCGGCCCTTTACGCGCGGGCCCCCCTCGGGGCGGCGAGGTCGTCCATCTCCTCCAGTTCGCGTCCCTTGGTCTCGGGGACGGCGCGGAGCACGAACACGAACGCCAGGATCGAGAACAGCGTGTAGATGCCGTAGGCCAGGCCGAGGGAGAAGCCGGAGATGCCGGGGAACGTCGTCGTGACGACCCAGTTGGCGAGCCACTGGGCGGCGGCGGCGACGGCCAGCGCGGACGCGCGGATGAAGTTGTTGAACATCTCGCCGAGCATCACCCACACGACGGGCCCCCACGTCGCGGCGAAGGAGGCGACGAACACGTTGGCCGCGACGAGCGCCACGGGCCCGGCGGCGCCGCCGAGGTGCGGCTCGCCGTCCACCACGGGGGCGGTCGCGAAGCAGGCGGTGAGGGTGCCGAGGGAGACCGCCATGCCGGCGGCTCCGGTCAGCAGCAGCGGGCGCCGCCCGACCCGGTCGACGAGCGCGATCGCGACCAGCGTGAAGGCGACGTTGACCACCGAGTTGATCACCGAGGTGAGCATCGCGTCGTTCTCGGAGAACCCGACCGCCTGCCACAGCGACGAGGAGTAGTAGAAGATCACGTTGATGCCGACGAACTGCTGGAACACCGACAGCAGGATCCCGGCCCAGACGATCGGCAGCAGCCCCAGCCGGCTCCCGCGCAGGTCACGCAGCCGGACGGGCCGGTCCGCGGCGATGGACCGCACGATCTCGGTGATCTTCACGTCCACGTCGCCGCGGCCCATCACGCGCCGCAGCACCTGCCGGGCGCGGGCCGTCTCGTGCTTCTTGACCAGGTAGCGAGGCGACTCGGGGATGGTGGTGGCGATCACGCCGTACATCACGGCCGGGACGACGGCGCTGGCGAACATCCACCGCCACGCGCCCCCGCCCCACGGGAACGTCCCGGTCGCCCCGCCGTCGGACACCCGCGCGATGGCGTAGTCGGCGACGAGGGCGGCGAAGATGCCGAGCACGATCGCCATCTGCTGCAGGGACCCGAGCCGGCCGCGCAGCTCGGCCGGGGCGATCTCGGCGATGTAGGCGGGCGCGATCACCGATGCGGCGCCGATGGCGAGGCCGCCGACCAGCCGCCAGGCGGTGAGGTCGACCGCGCTGAAGGCCAGCGCGGAGCCGAGCGAGCTGACCACGAACAGCCCGGAGGCGATGAGCATCACCCGCACCCGGCCGATCCGGTCGCTCAGCGGGCCGGCGAACCAGGCGCCCGCCGCGCAGCCGAGCAGCGCGGCGGACACGACGAAGCCGACCGCGAAGCCGCCCAGGCCGAACTCCTGCTTGAGGGCGTCGACCGTCCCGTTGATCACGGAGGAGTCGTAGCCGAAGAGGAACCCGCCGAGGGCGGCGGCACCCGCCAGCAGCGCCGCCACCGCGGCGGTATGGGACGGCCCGTCCTGGAGCCGCTCGTCCACCTGTTCCGGTTCGCTCCCTGCGGTCATGGAGCCCGATCTTCCCCGGGAGCCGGACCTTATGCGGGTGATGTCCGGTCAGTCCCGGACGGCGGTCCCGATGACGTGCGGGGAGGCCGGGTTGGCCCGGCCCTGCTCCGGGAACTCGAACCGGCGCTCCTCCCGCACGGTGAACCCGCTGCCGGCGATCCACTCGTCCGTCGGGCGGGAGACGTGGCATCCGGCGGCGAAGAACGGCCACAGCAGGTCGGCGTAGCGCTGGAAGCGCACCTTGCCGGGGGCGGCGCCCCGCACGTGCTCGTAGTAGCGCAGCTCGCCGCCCGGCTTGAGGACGCGCCGCAGCTCGGCCAGCGCGCGGACGGGGTCGCGGACCGAGCACAGCACGAGCGAGGCCACGGCCACGTCGAAGGACGCGTCGTCGAGGTCGAGGTCCTCGGCGAGGCCGGGGCGCACCGTGACCGGGACCGGCGCGCGGTCCGCCGCGTGGCCGGCCTTCGCGCGCAGCCGCGGCTCGGGCTCGATGGCGACGACCTCGGTGACCTCGGGCGGGTAGTGGGCGAAGTTGGCCCCGTACCCGGCGCCCACCTCCACCACGCGGCCGGACGCCCCGGCGAGGAGCTCGGCCCGGAGCGCGTCGCCGCCCGCCTTGGCGCAGCCGGCGTCCAGCCGCGGGTAGAGCCGGGCGAAAATGGGATGACTCAGGTCGGTCATTCCCGCAGTGTCCGCCGCCCCGGCGATCACCGCAAGATCGCGGCTCCCGGCGGCCCGGGCTCACCAGTCGGCGGCGGACTCGTCGGCGAGCCGGACGAGGCCGCCGCCCGCGTCCACGTCGTACCGGCGCATGGCGGTGAGCGGCGGCGAGTAGACGTGGACGCTCACGGCGGGGGCGTCGGAGGCGTTGCGCACGTCGTGGACGTAGCCGGGGCCGAAGGAGCGGGCCTGCCCGGCGCCGACGCCGTGCACGGCTCCGACCCGGCGCGCGGCGCCGGCGCGCTGCTCCTCCAGGGCTCCGAGGGCCACCGCGAACGCGCCCGCGGAGCCGCCGTGGTCGTGGAACCCGGTGGACTGGCCGGGCAGCCAGCTGATCAGCCATATCTCGTGGTCGGCGTCCTGGTGGACGCGCTCGTACCAGCGCCCCTGCGGGTCGAGGCGGACCCGGTGCAGCCACTCCCCCGGCTCGGTCGCGAGCCCGCGCGCCCGCTCGGCGAGGCGCCGCGGCGTGAAGGGGGCGCCCGCGGTCGCGGGCACGGTGAGGCCGGTCGTGGTGACGGTCATGTCGGGCGTTCTCCTAGCGGTGTGCTGCCGTTCGTCGTCGCGTTCAGCGGGGCGGGCGGCGACACAGCGCGCCGGCCTGGCGGCGCAGGTCGACGTGCAGGCGCTGGTGGCGGAGTCCGGAGATCGACACGGGACCAGCGTGGCGCAGATTCCCTATAAAGTCAATCGGAAATAGCTGTTTGGCGCCCTCCCGAACCGTCCCGGGAGCCCTGCCAGGGCTGATACCCAGGGGCCGGATCGGATCTCCCTCCCCGGAGGCAGGCCGCCGGGGGCCCGGGCGTTCTAGGCTCGCACCCAAATGAACGATCCAGACCGCCACGCACCGGGCCGCACCCGGCTCGCCGCCGGCGTCCGCGCCGCCCTCGTGCCCGGCCAGGACGAGCCGGCCGTCACGCTGCTGCCCGCCCACCCCGCGCTGCGCATCCCGATCCTGGCCGTCCTGGTCGCGCTGACCATCGGCTTCACCGCCGGCTCCATCGCCATCTCCATCACGCAGTACCGCGTCGACGCGGAGCTGGCCTGGCCCCTCGGCGTGCTCCAGGCGGCGCCCCTGGTGTTCGCGGCCCGCTGGCCGCTCGCCGCCTGGCGCGTCGCGGCGACCGGCCTGCTGCTCACGGTCTTCGTCCGGCACGGCGAGGGTTTCATGCCGTGGCCGGTGACGGCGATCCTCGCCCTGGTCGTCATCCTGTTCTTCACCGGGGTCGGCGCCGCGCGGCAGACCACCGTCGGGGTGGGCGCGGTCACCATCGCCGGCGTGCTCGCGCCCGCCGTGCTGTTCGGCATGCCCGGCTGGTTCGGCATGATCCTCGCCGGGATCGCCGCGGTCGCGCTGACGTTCGGCGACGCGGTCGGCGGGCGGCACTCGGCCGTGGAGGAGCTGCGCCTGCGCGAGGAGCAGCACCGGCGCGACCTCGCCCGGCAGGCGGTGCTGGAGGAGCGGGCCCGCATCGCCCGCGAGCTGCACGACGTCGTCGCCCACCACATGTCGGTGATCGCGATGCAGGCGGAGGCCGCCCCGTTCAAGATCCCCGACCTGCCGGACGCCGCGCGGCAGACGTTCGGGGTCGTCCGGGACGCGGCCCGCGAGGCCCTCACCGAGACGCGCCGGGTCGTCGGGCTGCTGCGCGCCGACGACGAGAGCGCCGAGCGCGCCCCGCAGCCCGGCCTGGAGCGGCTGGACGACCTGGTCGGCGCGGCTCGCCGCTCCGGCCTCGCCGTCGCGACGGCCGTCGTCGGCATGCCGCGGCCGCTGGACGCCGGGGTCGACCTGTCGGCGTACCGGATCGTGCAGGAGTCGCTGAGCAACGCCTCCAGGTACGCGCCGGGCTCCCGGGTGCACGTCGAGGTGCGGTACGGGACCGGCACGCTGGTGGTGTCGATCACCGATGACGGCGCCCGCAGCACGCCGGAGGAGTCGCAGGGCGGCGGCCACGGCCTGGTCGGCATGCGCGAGCGCGTCGCGATGCTCGGCGGCAGCATCGAGGCGGGCCCCCGCGACGACGCCGGCTGGTCGGTCGTCGCCGAACTGCCCTACGGCGATCCGGACTAGTCCCGATCGCGCCGATCACTCGACCCGTAGGGTTGTGCCGTGACGATTCGTGTGCTGATCGCCGACGACCAGGTGATGATCCGCGACGGGCTCGCGGCGCTGCTGTCCTCCGATCCGGGGATCGAGGTGATCGGCCAGGCGGGCAACGGCCGCGAGGCGGTGGAGATGGCCCGCCGGCTGGACCCGGACGTGGTCGTCATGGACATCCGGATGCCGGAGATGGACGGCCTGGCCGCCACCGCCGAGCTGGCCGGCGCCCCCGATCCGGACGCCGACCCGGCCGGCGCGCGGCCCAAGGTGCTCATGCTCACGACGTTCGACCTGGACGAGTACGTCTACGAGGCGCTCGGCGCGGGGGCCAGCGGGTTCCTGCTGAAGGACGCCTCGGCGGCCGACCTGGTGAACGGCGTGCGGGTCGTGGCGGCGGGCGACGCGCTGCTCGCCCCGTCCATCACCCGCCGGCTGATCGGCGACTTCGCGCGCCGGCGCCGGCACCAGCGGCCGAGCCCGAAGGCGACCGCGGGGCTGACGCCGCGCGAGCTGGACGTCCTGCGCCTCATGGCGCGCGGCCTGTCCAACGCCGAGATCGCCGCCGAGCTGGTGCTGGCCGAGCAGACGGTCAAGACGCACGTCGGGCACGTGCTGACCAAGCTCGGGCTGCGCGACCGCACCCAGGCCGTCGTCTACGCCTACGAGAACGGGCTCGTCGGCTAGCCCGAGCCGGGGGCTCAGCGCGACGGGTCGATGACGAGCTTGCCGGTGGTGCGGCGCGCGCGCAGGTCCTCGTGGGCCCGCCGCGCCTCGGTCAGCCCGTACTCGCCGCCGGCGACGACGCGGAGCCCGCCCTGCGCGGCGAGGCCGAACAGCTCGTCCAGCGCCCGGCGCATCACGTTGCCGGGGAGCTGGAAGACGTGCGCCAGCCACATGCCGGAGATCGTGGTGGAGTGCGACATGAGGGTGGCGGGCCGGACGGGCGACGGCTCGGTGCGCGACGCCATGCCGTAGAAGGCGAGGCGGCCGAACGGGGCCAGGGCGCGCAGGCTCTGGTCGGTCACCGTCCCGCCGGTCATCTCCAGGACGGTGTCGACGCGCCTGCCCTCGTTGGCGTCGATCAGCGCCCGGGTGAGGTCGGGCACGTTCGGGTCGATCGCGACATCGGCCCCGAGGTCGAGGGCGAGGTCGCGCTTCTCCTTGGAGGAGGCGGTGGCGATGACCCGCCCGGCGCCCCAGGCCTTGGCGAGCTGCACGGCGATCGTGCCGACCCCGCCGGCGGCGGCGTGCACGACGACGGACTCGCCGGGCTCCAGGTGGACGCTGCGGCGCAGCAGCACCCACGCCGACGCCCCCTGGACGATCATGCCGAGGGCCGTGAGGTCGTCGATGGCGTCCGGGACGTCCCAGGCCAGCGCCTCGGGGGCGACGGCCTTCTCGGCGTAGCCGCCGGTGCCGACGAGCGCGACGACGCGGCGGCCGTCCGGGGTCGTCCCGACGACCTCGCCGCCCGGCACCATCGGCAGCGTGGACTCCGACAGGTAGCTGTTCTCGGCCTGGTGGGTGTCGGCGTAGTTCACGCCGGCCCGGGAGACGTCGATGAGCAGGTGCCCCGGCCCGGCGACGGGGTCGGGGAGCTCGGTGACGGTCAGGACCTCCGGTCCGCCGAACTCGGTGATCTGGATCGCGCGCATGACTCTCCTCTCGGAAGCTCTCGGACGCTCAGCGGGGGCCGGGGACGCCGCGGAACCGGAACGGCTCGGACGGGCGGCCCGGCACCACGTACCAGGCCTCGCCCGCGCCGTCCGCGTCCAGGATCCGCATGAACGCCTCGACGACGTCCCCCACGTCCAGGATCGGGAAGCCGGCCTCCTGGAGCTGCCCCTTCATGGGGGTCAGGATGTCTGTGTCGGCGAAGGAGGGGCACAGCGCGTTCACGCGGATGCCCTCCTCGGCGAACGTCGGGCCGAGGGCGCGGACCAGCCCGACCACGGCCGCCTTGTTGGCGCCGTAGACCGGGTCGAACGGCGTCGCGGTGAGCGCCGCCATGCTCGCGGTGGCGATGATGTCGCCGCCGCCCCGGGCGCGCAGCGCGGGCAGCGCGGCGTGCGCGCCGAACACGACGCCGTCGAGGTTGATCCCCATGGCCCGCCGGTACGCGGCGAGGTCGAAGTCGTCGCCGACGCCCCCGCCGCCAGCGACCCCGGCGTTGAGAAACGCCACGTCCAGGCCCCCGAAGCGGTCGACGGCGGCCGCGACGGCGGCCTCGCTGTCGGCGGGCTCGCGCACGTCGCAGCGGACGAACGCGCCGTCCAGCTCCTTGGCGAGGGCGTCCCCGGCCTCCGCGTCGACGTCGGCGAGCACGACGCGCGCGCCCTCGCGTGCGAGGCGGCGCGCCACCGCGGCGCCGATGCCGTTGGATCCGCCTGTGATCAGCGCGACCTTGCCGGTGCCGTCGAAGGGTGCCATGGGGGACTCCTCCCGAAGTAACTGACTCGTCAGTTACTCTAGCGGAATGGACTTCGGTTTGAGCGAGCGGGCCCGGGACCACCTCGGCCGCCTCCAGGACTTCATGGACTCCCACGTCTACCCGGCCGAGCCGGTCTACGCGGCGCAGCGGGCGGAGCTGCGCGCGGCGGGCCGCGAGCACCACGTCCCCCAGATCGTGGAGGACCTCAAGGTGGAGGCGCGCAAGCGCGGCCTCTGGAACCTGTTCCTTCCCGACAGCGAGGACCCCGCGCACGGCCTCTCGGTCACCGACTACGCCTCCCTCGCCGAGGTGACGGGCCGCTCCCCCAACCTGGCGCCCGAGGCGACCAACTGCGCCGCCCCCGACACCGGCAACATGGAGGTCCTGCACCTGTTCGGGACGCCCGAGCAGAAGGAGCGGTGGCTCGTCCCGCTGCTGAACGGGGAGATCCGCAGCGCGTTCGCGATGACCGAGCCGGACGTGGCGAGCTCGGACGCCACCAACATCTCCACCCGCATCGAGCGGGACGGCGACCACTACGTCATCAACGGCCGCAAGTGGTGGATCAGCGGCGCCGCCGACCCGCGCTGCAAGATCATGATCGTGATGGGCAAGACGGACCCGGAGGGCCACCCGTACCGGCAGCAGTCGATGGTGCTCGTGCCGCTCGACGCGCCCGGAGTGGAGGTCGTCCGGCCGCTGCCCGTGTTCGGCTACCAGGACCAGCACGGCCACTGCGAGATCACCTTCACCGACGTCCGCGTCCCGGTGGAGAACCTGGTCGGTGAGGAGGGCGGCGGCTTCGCCATCGCGCAGGCCCGCCTCGGCCCCGGCCGCATCCACCACTGCATGCGCGCGATCGGGATGGCCGAGCGGGCGCTGGAGCTGATGTGCGAGCGCGCGGTGTCGCGCGTGGCCTTCGGCGGGCCGCTGGCCAAGCAGGGCGTGGTGCGCCAGCAGATCGCCGAGTCGCGGATGGCCATCGAGCAGGTGCGGCTGCTCACCCTCAAGACCGCCTGGCTGATCGACAAGCAGGGCGTGCAGGCCGCCCGGTCCGAGGTCGCGGCGATCAAGGTGATCGCCCCGCGCGTCGCGCTGGACGTGGTCGACAGGGCGATCCAGGTGCACGGCGGCGCCGGCGTCAGCGACGACACCCCGCTCGCGGCGATGTGGGCCGGGCTCCGCACGCTGCGCCTCGCGGACGGCCCGGACGAGGTCCACGTGCGCTCCGTGGCCCGCGCCGAGCTCGGCGGGTACCTCGGCACATGACGAACGGCACGGGGGAGGCGGCGCCGGGCGCGCGGCGGCGCATGCCGCACGCCCGGCGCCGCGAGCAGCTGCTGCAGGTCGCGCTCGCGGAGTTCGGCCGGCGCGGCTACCACCTGACCCAGATGGAGCACGTGGCGGCCGCGGCGCAGGTCTCCAAGGCGCTGCTGTACCAGCACTTCACCTCCAAGGAGGAGCTGTTCGCCGAGATCACCGAGGTGATCGTCGCCGAGCTCACCGGCAGGCTGAACCGGGCCGTGCTCGCGGCGCACGGCTCGGCCGACGGCATCCGGGCGATGATCCGGGTGCTGTTCGACTACGCCACCGAGGAGCCGGACGCGTGGGCGCTCGTGGTCCGGCACCTCGACAAGCCCGAGGTGGGGCTGGAGCTGCGGGAGCTGCGCGACCGCCTCGGCACCGCGTTCGCCGACCTGCTGCTGCGCCGCCGCCGCGCCGACCCGGCGCTGTCGCCGGCCGCGCTCGCGGTGAACGAGCGGCGGGCGCGGCTGCTCGTCCCGCTGATGTACGGGTCGATGCTGTCGATGGTGTCGTGGTGGCTGGAGCATCCCGACACGCCGCGCGAGCGCGCCGAGCAGATGGCCGTGGAGTTCATCTGGCTCGGCCTCGACCGGCTCCGGGCGGGCGAGCGCCTGCCGAAGGCGTGAGGCGCCCCTAGCCGAAGACGTCGTCGCGGACGAGGTCGAGGGCGGTCAGGACCGCGCCCCGCAGCACGGCGTCGCCCTCGACGCGGCTCGCCCGCACCTCGGTGGCGGCCGGGCTGAGGACGCCCAGGTGCCCGGCGACCAGCTCCGCGAGCCGGTCGCCGCCGGCGCGGCCGAACGCCCCGCCGAGCACGACGAGCCCCGGGTCCAGGACGGCGACGAGCACGAACACCGCCTCGGTGATGCGCGCGGCGACCGCCTCGTCGCCGAGGCCCGCCACGGCCGCCGGGTCGAGCAGGCTGCAGAACTCCGTGCCGCCGAACTTCAGCAGGCCCACCTCGCCGGCGCCGCCGGAGGCGCCGCGCCGCAGCCGCCCGTCCAGGACGAGCGCCCCGCCGACGCCGTCGTCCAGCCAGAGCAGCGCGAAGTCGTCGCGGCCGGCCGCGGCGCCCTCCCGGTGCTCGGCGACGGCGCCCAGGTTGACCTCGTTCTCCACGAGCACCGGCGCGCCGAGCCGGTCGCGGAGCGCCTCCCCGAGGTCGGGCCTGCCGCCGGGGACGTGGTCGCCGGTGGCGCGCCCGGTGCGCGGATGGATCAGTCCGGGGGTGCCGAGCACCACCGTGTGCAGCGTGCGGCCTTCCGCCGCCTCGGCCACGGCTCCGGCGACGACCGCGGTGAGGTCGGGGGACGGCGGCAGCGGCCGGGACGCCGCCCCCACCGGGTTCCCCGCGATGTCGGCGACGCCGACGTGCACGGCGTCGCGGCGCAGGTCGACCCCGGCGATGTGCGCGCGGTCGGCGACCAGCCCGTAGAGGCGGGCGTTCGGGCCCCGCCGGTCGGCGCCGGCCTCCCCCGCCACCTCGATCAGGCCGCCGGCGCGCAGCCGCTCGATCAGGTCGGACACCGTCGGGCGCGACAGCCCGGTCAGCGTCCGCAGCTGCGGCGCGGTCAGCGGCCCGCGCTCCAGCAGCAGGTCGAGCGCCAGCCGGTCGTTGATCGCGCGGGCCATCGTCGGGTCGGCGGTCTTCACGCCCCCATGCTAGTAGGCAGGGAGCCTACCTGATTTTCTCTTTTCATCAGGAAGGCTGCCTGTTAGTTTTTGGGACCATGAGGTCTCCCCACCGCGCCATCGCGGTCGTCTTCGTCCTGCACGGCGCCGTCGCCGGCTCCCTCGCCACCCGCATCCCCTGGATCCAGGACCGGCTCGACCTGTCCCCCGGCGTCCTCGGCCTGGCGCTCCTCTGCCCGTCCGTCGGCGCGTTCGTCGGCATGCCGACCGCGAGCCGCGTCGCGCACCGGATCGGCGAGCGCCGCGCCACCCGCCTGCTGATCGCGGCCTGGTGCGCCGCCGTGGCGCTCCCCGCCCTCGCCCCGGCGCCCGCCTTCCTGTTCGCGGCGATGCTGCTGTTCGGGACCGCCGCCGGCATGTCCGACGTGGTGATGAACGCGCACGCGGTGTCGGTGGAGCGGCACCTGGGGCGGCCGATCATGTCCGGGCTGCACGGCCTGTGGTGCGTCGGCAGCCTCGTCGCGGGCGGCGCCGGCATCCTGGCCGCGCACGCGGGGATCGACGCCCGGCTGCATCTCGGGCTGGTCGCCGCCGTGCTCGTGGCGGCGGGCGTGCCCGCGGGGCGCGGGCTGCTGGACGTCCGCCCGGACCCCGGCGCTCCGGCGCCGCGCCGGTTCGCCCTGCCGACCCGGGCCGTCCTCGCCATCGGCGTCGTCGGCTTCTGCGCCATGTTCGCCGAGGGCGCGAGCACCGACTGGACCGCGGTCTACCTGACGGAGGTGGCGGGCGCCGGCCCCGGGCTGGCCGCCGCCGGCTACACGGTCTTCGTCGCGTGCATGGCGGGCACCCGGCTCCTCGGCGACCGGCTGGTGCGGCGGCTCGGCCCGGTCCGGGTGGTCCGCTGCGCCGGCGTGGTGGCGGTCCTCGGCGGCGCGGCGGTCACGGCGTCCCGCGCGCCCTGGCCGGCCGTCGGGGGCTTCGCGCTGCTCGGCATCGGCGTGGCGACGGTCGTGCCGCTCGTCTTCACGGCGGCGGGCTCCGCCGGCGCCACCCCCGGGGAGGGCGTGGCGGGCGTCGCGACGATCACCTACCTGTCCGGGCTGACCGCGCCCGCCGTCACCGGCTGGACGGCCGGGGCGCTGTCCTACCCGGCCGCGTTCGGGATGATCACGTGCGTGGTCGCGGTGATGACCGTGTCGGCCGGCGCGCTGGCCCCGCGCGGCGGCGCCGACGCACGGCCCCCGGCGGAGCCCGCCGAACACGCCGGGTCGGCGCTGCCCTAGGGCGGAGCCGGCCGCGCACTGCCGCCGGGCATGCGAAAGGCCGGGGACACGCGGAGCGTCCCCGGCCTCATCTGAGATCCGGCAGGACCTTAGAGCGGGTAGACGCCCTCGGCCTGCGGGCCCTTCTGGCCCTGGGTGATCTCGAACCCGACGCGCTGGTTCTCGTCGAGGCTGCGGTAGCCGTTGGTGGTGATCGCCGAGTAGTGGACGAACACGTCGGGGCCGCCGCCGTCAGGCGCGATGAACCCGAAGCCCTTCTCAGCGTTGAACCACTTCACGGTGCCTTCGGCCATGGTCTTTCCCTTCCGGGTAAAACGTCTCCGGTCCGCCGGTCGGCGGCCCGGGCTGCAAGCGGACTCACTCACGCCCGCCGGTCACCCGGAGAAAACGCTTCGAGACTGCTTGGCGCCGGCCGGCCGGGCCGACGCCATCGTGCAACGCAGACGAACTTACCCGATGCGGGGCGGACCCATGCACCGACACACCTAAAGAAGATCGGCGAGTGCCTCGGCGGCGCGGTGGCAGTCGTGGAACGTGCAGTACAGCGGGACGGGCGCGAGCCGGATGACGTCCGGTTCGCGGGCGTCGGCGACGACGCCGTGCGCCGCGGCGAGCCGCCGGACGAGCCCGCCCGCGTCCGGCACCCGCAGCGAGAGCTGGGCTCCGCGCGCCGCCGGGTCGGACGGGGTGACGACGTCGGCGCCGGCGTCCGCGAGCCGGGCCGCCAGGTAGCCGGTGAGGCGCTCGCTCTTGGCGCGCAGCGCGTCCATCCCGACCCGGTCGAAGATCTCCAGGGAGGCCAGCACCGGCGCGAGCGCCATGATCGGCGGGTTGGACAGCTGCCAGGCGTCGGCGGAGGCGGGCGGCGCGATCGCCGGGTCCATCCGGAACCGGACGGCCGGGTCGGTGCCCCACCACCCCGACAGCTTCGGCACGGAGGAGTCCCGGACGTGCCGCTCGTGGACGAAGCATCCCGCGACCGCGCCCGGACCGCTGTTGAGGTACTTGTAGGTGCACCAGGCGGCGAAGTCCACGTCCCAGTCGTGCAGCCGCAGGGGGACGTTCCCCGCGGCGTGGGCGAGGTCCCACCCGACGACGGCGCCGGCGGCCCGGCCCGCCTTGGTGATCGCGGGCATGTCCATCAGCTGGCCGGTCAGGTAGTTGACCCCGCCGAGCAGGACGAGCGCGACCGTGCCGCCCTCGCGTTCGAGGAACCCGATGACGTCCTCGGTGCGCAGGTTGTCCTCGCCGTCGCGCGGCCTGAGCCGCACGACCGCCTCGGCCGGATCGAGCCCGTGGTGGACGGCCTGGCTCGCCACCGCGTAGGAGTCGGACGGGAACGCCGTGTCCTCGATGACGATGCGGGTGCGGGCCCCGGCGGGCCGGTAGAAGCTCGCCATCATCAGGTGCAGGTTGACCGTCAGCGAGTTCATCGCGACGACCTCGTGCGGGCGCGCCCCCACGAGGCGGGCGGCGGGCCCCCGCAGCAGCTCGTGGTAGTCCACCCAGGGGCGGCGGGCCTGCGTGTGGCCTTCGACGGCGAGCCGCGCCCAGTCGTCCAGCTCCTCGCTGAGCCGCCCGGCCACGCTCCTCGGCTGGAGCCCGAGCGAGTTGCCCGCGAAGTAGGCGGCCTCCTCGTAGGGGCCGCCGGGGGCTGGCGGGACGAGGAACTCCCCTCGCAGCGTGGGCAGCGGGTCGGTCGCGTCGAGGCGCCGCGCCTCGTCCTCCAGGGTCACTGCGTCATTCCTTCGGTGGTCACCAGGTCGTGGGCGGGCGCGAAGAACTCCTCCGCGTTGCCGCCGAGCAGCAGGGCGCGCTCGGCGTCGTCCAGGCCGGGGCAGGCCCGGATGGTCGCGCCGGGGTCCTTCTCGCCGAGCGGGAACGGGTAGTCGGTGCCGAGCATGACCCGCTCGGGGCCCATCACGTCGACGAGCAGCCGGAGCGCGCGCGGGTCGAAAACGGCCGAGTCGACGTGGAAGCGGCCGACGTACTCCGACGGCGGGCGCGGCGAGTCGGCGCGGACGATGTCGCGGCGGTGCCAGGCGTTGTCGGCCCGCCCGAGCAGGAACGCGAAGCTGCCGCCGCCGTGGCAGAAGCACAGCCGCAGGGACTCCGGGAGCCGCTCGAAGGCCCCCGACAGCATCAGCCCGAGGATGCTCAGCTGCGTCTCGGCGGGCATCCCCGCCAGCCACGGCAGCATGTGGCCGCGCATCCGGTCGGCGCCGAGCATGTCCCACGGGTGCGCCAGGACGGGCAGGCCGAGCTCCGCGCAGTGCGCGAGGAACGCCGTGATCCCCTCGTCGTCGAGGTTGCGGTCCCCGACGTGGTTGCCGATGTGGACGCCGCGGTGCCCCGCGGCGGACGCCCGCGTGGCGACCTCGCAGGCGAGCTCCGGGTCCTGGAGCGGTACCTGGCACAGCGGCACGAGCCGGTCGGGGGCGTCCGCGCAGAACGCGAGGATGCGGTCGTTGACGAGGTCGCACCAGTCGGCGGCGCGGGACGGCTCGGCCGCGTACCCGAACATCAGCGGCGTGGACGAGACGGCCTGCCGGTCGACGCCGGCGGCGTCCATGTCGGCCACGCGGCGCGCGGCGTCCCAGAGCGCCTCTCCGACGGGCCGGTACTCCTGGTCGCCGCACATCATCATCCCGGCGCCGCCGCCGTCGACGCGCAGCCACGGCTCGCCCTCGTCGGCGAGGATCCGCCCCTCGGCCCGGCCGATCCGCGGGAAGACGTGCGTGTGGACGTCGAAGACCGTCACGAGGGCCCCGTCAGACACGGGGCGCCGTCGTCGGGGTCATCGAGCGCGGCCACTGCCGGCCCGGGTGGACCGCGCCGCAGTTCGGGCACGTTCGGTCACCGCCGTAGAAGCCCTCGAAGACGGGCGGCAGGTCGTCGACGATCGAGCGGACCTGGAGCTCGGCGCGGTGGACGAGGTGGTGGCACTCGGTGCAGTACCACTCGAACGCCTCGGTGAGGCCCTCCGGGCGCGGGATCTCCACGACGAGGCCGATCGACCCGGGCTCGGGCCGCTGCGGCGAGTGCCGGACGTGCGGCGGCAGCAGGAAGACGTCGCCCTCGTTGATCTGCAGGTCGGTGGGCGGGCGGCCCTCCTCCTCCATGACGCGGAGCACCATGTTGCCCTTGAGCTGGTAGAAGAACTCCTCGGTCGGGTCGTCGTGGAAGTCGGTGCGCTGGTTGGGGCCGCCGACCACCATGATGATCAGCCCGGCGTCGTCGAAGACCTGGACGTTGCCGACCGGGGGCTTCAGCAGGTCCCGGTGCTCCTCGATCCAGGCGTCGAAGTTGAACGGCCGTCCGAACGACAGCTGGGGCAGGGTCATGCTCCGCCCTCCTTTCCGGTCCGCGTCGCCTGCGGGATGTGCGCGACGCACGAGATCTCGATGAGCAGATGCGGGTGCGGGAGCTGGTGGACGGCGACGGTCGTGCGGGCGGGGCCGGTCTCGTCGAAGTACTCCCCGTAGACCTCGTTGTAACCGCCGAAGTCGTTCATGCTCACCAGGTAGGCGGTCACGTTGACGACGTCGGAAAGCCCGCCCCCCGCCGCCTCAAGCAGGTCGCGGATGTTCTCGATGACGGCGCGGGTCTGCTCCCGGATGTCGAGGTCGGTGACGCCCATGGCGTCGGCGCTCGCCCCGGCGAACGTCCCGTCCGGGCGGCGCGAGCTCGTGCCGGACACGAAGACCAGGTCGCCCGCGCGCCGCAGGTGCGGGAACCGCCCGCGCGGCCGCGCCTTGCCCTCCACCAGGATCGCCTCGTCCATCAGGTCGTCACCTCCACGGCGCCCAGGCCCGCGCCGACGACCCGGACATGGGCGTCCTTCGGCAGCGGGACGGCCGCCGTCGCGGCGCCGGCGAGGACGATCCAACCCGGCTCCAGCGTCAGCCCGGCGGCGAGCGCGAGCCGCGCCGCCGCGCGCAGCGACCGCACCGGGTCCCCGAGAATGGCGGCGGACGAGCCCGTCTGCACGGGACGCCCGTCGATCTCCAGCAGGAGCCCGGTGTTCGACAGGTCGCGGGGGGCGTGCCAGGCGCCGACGCCGAACCGGGCCGCCGAGGCGTTGTCGGCGATGACGTCCGGGAGGGTGAAGTCGAAGTTCTCGTAGCGGGAGTCGAGCACCTCGAAGCCGACGGCGACGCCCGCCACGGCGGACTCGACCTCGGCGGCGGAGCGGACCTCCCGCCCGATCAGGTACGCGATCTCCGGCTCGACGCGGGGATGGACGAGGCGGGACACGTCCACCGACGACTCGGCCGCCATGCCGTCGGTCAGCAGGCCCCAGATGACGTCGTCCACGCCCATCTGGACCATCTTGGCGCGGCTGGTGAACCCCATCTTCACCCCGGCGAGCCGCTCGCCCCTGCGGCGCCGCCGCTCGATCCCGGCGCGCTGGACCGCGTACGCCGTCGCGACGTCCAGAGGTGTCCGGGCGGTCAGCTTCGGGATCGCCCGGACGTTGCGGGCCGCCTCGTCGAGTTCCGCCGCGAGCGCGTGCACGTCGGCCATCAGGACTCCTCCTTGCCGAAGGCGACGCGGACGTCGCCGAGGCCGTCGATGCGCGCCTCGAACACGTCGCCCGGGTTCGCCGGGACGACCGGGCCGAGCGCGCCGGTCAGCACGGTGTCGCCCGCGCGCAGCGGGCGGCCGACCCGGACGAGGGTGTCGGCGAGCCACAGCGCGGCGTTCAGCGGGTGCCCGAGGCAGGCGGCGCCGTTGCCGGTCGAGACCTGCTCGCCGCGCCGCTCCATCACCATCCCGCACAGGCGCAGGTCGACGTCCTTGAGCGGGACGGGGCGGTTGCCCAGCGCGTACATGCCGGAGGAGGCGTTGTCGGCGACCGTGTCGGCGAGCGTGATGTCCCAGTCGCGGACGCGGCTGCCGACCACCTCGATGGCGGGCAGCGCGAACGCCGTCGCCCGGATCACGTCGGCGGCGGTGTGCCGCTCGTGGGTCAGGTCGTGCTCCAGCACGAGCGCCACCTCGGCCTCGGCGCGCGGCTGCAGGACGGCGCCGGCGGGGATCTCCTCCCCGTCCGGGACGGCCATGTCGGCGAACAGCATCCCGAAGTCGGGGCTGTCCACCCCGATCTGCGCCTGGACGGCGCGCGAGGTCAGCCCGATCTTGCGCCCGGCGAGGCGGCGCCCCTCCCCCAGCCACCGCTCGGTCAGCCGGTCCTGGACGGCGTAGGCGTCGTCGGCGGTGGTGATCAGGTCGCGGACGGGGGCGCACGGGGCGCCGGCGGCGTAGGCGCCGAGGAGCCGCTCGGCGGCGGCCTCGATGTTCGTGGTCACTGGGCTCGCTCTCAGATCTGGATGCAGACGTTGACGGGCTCGGAGAAGAAGTCCAAGGAGTACTCTCCCCCCTCCCTCCCGATCCCGGACGCCTTCACGCCGCCGAACGGGGTGCGCAGGTCGCGCAGGTTCCAGCAGTTCACCCAGACGATCCCGGTCTCGACGCGCGGCGCCACCCGGTGCGCCCGCGACAGGTCCCGCGTCCACACGGTGGAGGCGAGGCCGTAGGGGCTGTCGTTGGCGAGCGCGAGGGCCTCGTCCTCGGTGTCGAACGGCGCGACGTGGCAGACCGGCCCGAAGATCTCCTCCCGCACGCTCCGGGCGGTCTCGGGGAGGCCGGTGAGGACGGTCGGCTCGACGTGGAAGCCGCCGTCCCGCGCGTCCCCGAACTCCGGCGCGCCGCCGCCCGCGACGACCGTGGCGCCCTCCTCGCGGGCGAGCCGGTAGTACGACAGGACCTTGTCGCGGTGCTCGGCCGAGATCATCGGCCCGTAGCCCTCCAGCGCCCTGGCCCGCTCCCCGAGCCTCGCGGTGAACTCCTCGAAGACGGGGCGCTCCACGTAGACGCGCTCGGTGCACAGGCAGATCTGCCCGGAGTGGGTGAAGGAGGAGCGGACCGTGCCGTCCACGGCGGCGTCCAGGTCGGCGTCGGCGAAGACGAGCGCGGGGTTCTTGCCGCCCAGCTCGAACGAGACGGGGGTGACGTGGTCGGCGGCGTTGCGCATGATCGCCGCACCGGTGGCCGACTCGCCGGTGAACGCGATCGCGTCGACCCCCGGGTGCCCGGTGAGGAACTCGCCCGCGGCGCCGGGGCCGTGCCCGTGCACGAGGTTGAACACGCCGTCCGGGAGGCCCGCGTCGTCGATCACCCGGGCGAGCAGCGTCGCGGTGGACGGCGTCTCCTCCGACGGCTTGGCCACCACGGTGTTCCCGCACGCGAGCGCGGGCGCGATCTTCCAGGTGGACAGCAGCAGCGGCAGGTTCCACGGCGAGACGACCGCCACCACCCCGAGCGGCCGGCGCACCGTGTAGTTGAGCGCCTCGCCCGTCCCGGAGCTCCATCCCGGGACCCGCGTGGTGTAGGCCCGCTCGGGCCGCCCGTAAAGCAGGTCGGCATAGGCGCGGAAGTTGCCGACGGCGCGCGGCACGTCGACGGTTTCGGCGAACGCACGGGGCCGGCCGGTGTCGGCGACCTCGGCGTCCACGAACTCCTCGAACCGCGCCTGGATGCCGTCCGCGACGCGCCGCAGCGCCGCGGCCCGCTCCTCGGCGGCCATCGCGCCCCAGGGGCCCTTCAGCGCGGACCGGGCCGCGGCCACGGCGTCGTCGACGACCTCCTGCGTGGCCTCGGGGACGGTGCCCAGCTCGGTGCCGTCCACGGGTGCGATGAGGGGGAAGGCCGGACCGTCCGTACGGAACACCCCGCCGACGTAGTGCTCAGCCTTCATCCGTTTCCTCCCGCGTGGCTCGACATCCTGATCCTCTGCCCGCGAAGCTATGCCTGGCAAATACCAAACCACCCGGTCGATATGACGGAACGGGTATGCCGGAGGCCGTGGCCGGAATGCCGCACTCCCCCGCCCCGCCCATACCCGGACGGTGACCGGCGGGCCGCCGGTTATGACCGATCTGTGATACCAAGGCG
Source organism: Spirillospora sp. NPDC049024 (assembly GCF_040649235.1). Lineage (NCBI taxonomy): Bacteria > Bacillati > Actinomycetota > Actinomycetes > Streptosporangiales > Thermomonosporaceae > Spirillospora > Spirillospora sp. NPDC049024. The sequence goes on along the minus strand of NZ_JBEZFD010000025.1, from coordinate 49,602 downwards.
GCATGCGCGCGATCGACCTGCTCAACGGACGGCTCAAGCTGCGGCACCTGGTGCTCGTCGTCGCCGTCGCCGACCACGGCAGCGTCCTGCGCGCCGCCGAGCACCTGCGGCTCGCGCAGCCCGCGGTGACGCGCAGCCTGCGCGAGGTGGAGGGCGTCCTCGGCGTGGAGCTGTTCACCCGCGGCCCGCGCGGCATGACCCCGACGATGTTCGGCGACGCGTTCGTCGAGCACGCCCGCGCCGTCCTGGCCGAGCTCCGCCGCGCCGGCGAGCGCATCAGCGGCCTGGCCGACGGCGAGGTCGGCACGGTCACGATCGGCACCCTGCTCGCCGGCTCCAGCGTGCTGCTCCCCCGCGCGATCGCGGCGCTGAAGCGGGACCGGCCCGGCGTCACCGTGATCGTCCAGGAGGCCACCTTCGACGCGCAGGTCCCCCGCCTGCTGGACGGTGAGATCGACCTGATCCTCGGCCGCCTCAACCCGATCGACGACCTGCGCGGCCTGCGCCAGATCACCCTGTACGGCGAGCCCGTCCGCCTCGTCGCCCGCCGCGGCCATCCCGCGCGCTCGGTGCCGGGCCTCGGCCTCGCCGACCTGCTCGCCTACCCGTGGGTGCTGCCCTTGGAGCGGACGGCGCTGCGGTCGGAGCTGGAGCAGGTCTTCCGCGCCGAGGGCCTGGAGCCGCCCGGCAACCTGGTCGAGTGCACCTCGGTGCTGACCGTGCGCACCCTCGTCCGCGACACCGACATGATCGCCGCCCTTCCCGAGCTGGTCGCGCGGACCGACGCCGACATCGCGCCGCTGCCGGTGCCGCTGGAGACCGTCCGCCGACAGGTGGGCGTCACGCTTCCCGCGCACCGCGCCCCGACCCCGTCCGCCCGGCTGATGCTGGACCATCTCCGCGGCGCGGCGGCTGAGATCACCGCCGGCTGATCACACCGCGCGGACCAGGTCGACGAGCGCCCGGCCGACCATGGAGTCCGGGTCCGCCAGGTCGAGGACCACGTCGAAGTGGTCGCGGTCCGGGACGACCATCAGGTCCCCGGCGTCCCAGCGCGGATGGAACATGCGGGACTGCGCGAGGAATCCGTCCCCGTCGTGCTCCGCGACGGCGATGACGGCCGGGCAGCGGTACCGCGCCGGCAGCAGCGCCGGGCTGAGCGCCGCCGCGCGCTCCAGGTCCAGCCGCACGTACTCGTTGACGTAGACGCGGGTGATCGGCCGGATGTCGAACAGCCCGCTGAACGGCATCGCGGCCTTGACCACGTCGATGGGAAGCCCCAGCTGCTCCTGCCATCCGCCGACCATGGTCATGCCGGTCAGGTGCCCGCCCGCCGAACTGCCCCCCACCACGATCCGGTCGGGGTCGAGGCCGTGGTCCCGCCCGTGCCGGTGGACCCAGGCCACGGCGGCCCGCACCTGCCGGACGATCTCCTCCAGCGTCGCCTTCGGCGCGAGCGTGTAGTCGGGCACCACGGTCGCGATGCCCTGCTCGTGGAGCGTCCTCGCCATGAACGACGACACGTCCCGCGACAGCGCCATCCAGTAGCCGCCGTGGAGGAAGACGAACACCGGGCGCGGCTCCCCGCCCGTGCCCCAGACGTCGAGGCGCTCCCCGCTCGCCTCGTCGTAGACGATCCCCGGGTGCCCGGGCAGGCCCGCGACGGCCGCCTCCGACATGGCCCGGTACCGGGCCATGTGCCGGTCGAACAGCTCGGGTCCGGCCTTCCTGCGCACGTTGTAGGCGACGTCCAGTTCCTCGTCGCTCAGCTCGCTGCCCGGCCAGTCGTCCAGATCGCTCACGAGAGCACCTCCGCCTCCGGGGCCAGCCTCCCGCCCGCCGGGGAAACGATCAAATACCCTTCCCGGCCTTCCGGTATCACGCCTCAGCCATACCCCGTCCCTCGTGCCCGGCGTCCTGCCCGCCGGGCACGAGGCCGGGGAGGTCGCCGGCGTGGTCGCGCAGGTAGGCGGAGAGCATCTCGGGGACGAGGCGGAGGGACCCGAGGGCGTCGGGCGTGCACGGGACGCGGTCCACGTCGTAGCGGCCGTTCGCGGGGTCGTCGAACTCGAGGCCGTGCCGGCGCGAGAGGTCCATCGCCACCAGCCGGCAGACGTAGAAGGTGTTGAGGCGGTGCAGCTCGGGTGTCTGCTCGGCGCACGCGAAGACCTGCCGGACGGGCCCGGCCGTGGCGCCGAGCTCCTCGTCCAGCTCCCGGCGCAGCGCGGCCTCCGGTGACGCGTCGGTGGGCTCGATCTTTCCGCCCGGGGTCGTCCAGTAGACGGGGCGGCCGGGGACGGTGCGGCGCAGGAGGACGAGCGAGCCGCCGTCCAGGAGGAGGGCGCGGGCGCCCCGGCGGACCCTCACGAGTTCAGGTAGGCCAGGACGGCGAGCACGCGGCGGTGCCCGCTGTCGGTGGGCGGGAGGCCGAGCTTGGCGAACACGGCGCCGATGTGCTTGCTCACCGACCGCTCGGTGATGACGAGCGTCTCGGCGATCGTGGCGTTGTCGAGGCCCTGCGCCATCAGCCCGAGGACCTCGCGCTCGCGGGGCGTGAGGGCCTGGAGCGGGTCCTGCCGGGACGTCATCAGCTGGGAGACCACCTCGGGGTCGAGGGCGGTGCCCCCGGCGGCGACGCGGTCCAGGGCGTCCAGGAACTCGTCGACGCGGCCGACCCGGTCCTTCAGCATGTAGCCGACGCCTCCGGCGCCGCCCGCGAGCAGCTCGGCGGCGTAGGTCTGCTCGACGTACTGCGACAGGACCAGCACCGGAAGACCCGGGAGCCGCCTGCGCGCCTCGATCGCCGCGCGCAGCCCCTCGTCGCGGAACCCGGGCGGCAGCCGGACGTCGAGGACGGCCGCGTCGGGGCGGTGCTCCAGCAGGGCGGGCAGCACGTCCGGGCCGCTGCCCGCGGCGGCGACCACCTCGTGGCCGCCCGCGTCCAGCAGCATGACGAGGCCCTCGCGGAGCAGGACGCTGTCCTCCGCGATCACGATCCGCACGGCAGCTCCACCTGAAGCGTCGTCCCTCCCCCGTCGGGGCTGTCGAGGCGGGTCGTCCCGTCGAGCGCCGCCACCCGGCGGCGGATGCCCGCGAGGCCGCTGCCCCGGTCCGGATCGGCCCCGCCCTTGCCATCATCCCGCACGGTGATCGTGAGGCGGGCGGGTTCGCGGCGGAGCGCGACCTCGCCGTGCCGCGCGCCGCTGTGCTTGGCGATGTTGGTGAGGGCCTCGGCCACGACGAAGTAGGCGGCGGCCTCGACGGCGGCGGGCGCCCGGCCGTCCTCGACGTGCAGGTCGACGGGGATCGGCTGCCCGGCGGCGAGCGCCCGCAGCGCCCCCGCCAGGCCGCGGTCGGACAGGATCGGCGGGTAGATGCCGCGGATCACCGTCCGCAGCTGTGTGAGGGCCTCCTCGACGCCGTCCCTGGCCTCCAGGAACAGCGTCCTGGCCGCGTCCGGGTCGGCGTCGAAGCGGCGGTCGGCGAGCCCGAGCCGCAGGGCGGCGGCGACGAGCTGGGCCTGCGTGCCGTCGTGCAGGTCGCGCTCGATGCGGCGCAACTCGGCGCCGTGCGCCTCCAGGGCCTCGGCGCGGGTCTCGGTCAGCTCCTCGACCCGCTCGGCGAGGCTGGTGCGCCGGGTGGGCCCCAGCAGGACCTCGGCGAGCCTGGCCTGCCACCGCACGAGCCTTGGCACCAGCCACAGCAGGATGCCCAGGTCGAAGGCCCCCTGCACGAACGGCATCGTCAGCGCCTTGGGCCAGCTGTCCAGGGTGATGAACGCCGACTGGGAGCCCTCGGGCGCCGCCCACCACCACAGCGGCAGCGAGAGCGTGAACGGGATGGCCGGCCACACCGCGACCGCGACCATCGCCGCGACCAGGGCGGTGAGGCCGTGCACCGCCATCCAGGCCGCGTCCCGCCAGGTGGACGGCGACCGCAGCAGGCGGCGCGCCTCGCCGAGGCCATCGCCTGAGGACGGGCGGTACGGCTCGGGGATCTCGCGGCCGAGGACGCGTCCGGCCCGCCGCCGTTCGGCGTTCGCGAGCGCCCGCAGGGGCTTCACGGCCGACGGCAGCCACGGCAGCACGAGGAACGACAGGACGAGCGCCGCCGTGAGCGGGACGAGCCCTGCCATCGCGGGCAGGCCCGTGCGCAGGGCTCCGACCAGCTCGCCGGTCGCCTCCGTGCTGCGTCTCAGAGCTCTGTTCATGTCACCTCGCCGTCACCTCGCAGCACACCGTAAGCGACGCCGGCGCCCCTCGCACCCGGGCCTGCCCCCGGACCGGTGGTGTAGCCCGCTACACCACCGTTTCGGGAGTGCGCGCCCATGTGCCCGCCCCCCTGCGGAACCTAGGTTCGTCCAGGTGAGAGGCGATATCCCACGGAGGGGAACCATGACCACGATGACGGCCGAGGCCACCGCGGAGGCGGTGGGCCTGGACGCGGTCACCAAGACCTACGGGGCCGTGCGAGCCCTGGACGGCGTCACCTGGACGTTCCGCCGCGGCGGGTTCACCGCGGTGATGGGGCCCTCGGGATCGGGCAAGAGCACGTTCCTGCACTGCGCGTCCGGGCTCGACCGCCCGAGCGGCGGCACGGTCCGGATCGGCGGGGTGGACCTCGGGCGGCTCGGCGAGGCGAAGCGGACGCGGCTGCGCCGCGAGCGGATCGGGTTCGTGTTCCAGGCGTTCAACCTGATCCCGTCCATGGACGTCGAGCAGAACATCACGCTCCCGCTGCGGCTCGGCGGCGCCGAGCCCGACCCGGCCCGGCTGGAGGAGATCGTCCGGCGGGTGGGGCTCGCGGACCGGCTCCGGCACCGCCCGTCCGAGCTGTCGGGCGGGCAGCAGCAGCGCGCCGCCCTCGCCCGCGCGCTGATCACCCGTCCGGAGGTCGTCTTCGCCGACGAGCCGACCGGGGCCCTCGACCCCCGCACCGCCCGCGAGGTCATGCGGATGCTGCGCGAGGCCGCCGACCTGACCGGCCAGACGATCGTCCTGGTCACCCACGACCCGGCGGCCGCCGCGTGGGCCGACTCGGTGCTGTTCCTCAGCCGCGGCCGCATCGTCGACGAGCTGGCCGCCCCGACCGCGTCCGCCGTCATGTCCCGCTGGGAGTCGCTGTGAGGAGCCGGGGGGCGTTCGCCGGGATCTTCGTCGCGCTGGCGTTCGCGGCGGTGCTCCTCGGGGCGTGCGGGGTGCTGCTGGAGTCGGCGCTCCGGGCGCACGCGCCGGTCGAGCGGTTCGGCGCCGCCGCCGCGGTCGTGACCGGCCCCGGGAGCGTCACGGAGCGGTTGGGGAGGTTCGCGGACGCGCCGGAGGAGCAGAGCCGGCCGCTGACCGAGCGCGCCCCCGTCCCGGTCGCGGCGGCCGCGAGGCTGCGGGCCGTTCCGGGCGTGCGGGACGTGGTCGCCGACGTGTCGTTCCCCGCCCTGCTCTCCTCGGGAGGGCCGGTGACGGGGCACGGCTGGGAGTCGGCGGCGCTCCGGCCCTACCTGCTGAGCGCGGGCCGCGCCCCGCAGGCGCCGGACGAGGTCGTGCTGAGCCGGTCGTCGGGCGTCGCGCCGGGGGCGGTGGTCCGCATCCAGGTCGACGGGCCGCCCCGCCCCTACCGCGTGTCCGGGCTCGTCGCCGGCGGTCCCGCCGCGGCGTTCTTCAGCACGGCGACGGCCGCGGCCCTCGACGGGCGCCCCGGCCTCGCCGACGCCTTCGCGGTGCTCGGCGACCCCGACGAGGAGGCGCTCCGCAAGGCCGTGCCCGGCCTCTCCGTCTCCACCGGCGCCGCGCGGGGCGACGCCGAGGACCCGGCCGTCGCCGCCGCGCGCCCCGACATCGTCGAGCTGTCCGCCTCGTTCGGCGGCCTCGCCGTGATGACGGCGCTCGTGGTCGTCGGCGGCCTGATCGTGCTGTCGGTGCGGGAGCGCGCCCGCGAGTTCGCGCTGCTGCGGGCGGTCGGCGCGACGCCGGGCCAGGTGCGGGCGCGCCTCGTGCGCGAGACGCTGCGGATCGGGGCGCCGGCCGCGCTGGCCGGCGGGGCGCTGTCGCTCGGGGCGGGTGCCGATCTGCACGCCGCGATGGTGAACAAGGGCGTCCTGCCGGACGGCTTCGGGCTGTCGCTCGGTCCGCTGCCCGCGCTCGCGGCGGTCGCCGTCACGCTGCTCGCCGCCACCGCGACCGCGTTCCTCGCCTCGCTGCGGCTGTCGCGGATCCGGCCGGTGGAGGCGCTCGGCGAGGCCGCCGCGGAGAACCCGCGCCTGCCCCGCTGGCGCGTGGTCACCGGCGCCGCCTTCCTCGTCCTCGGCCTGAACGCGCTCGGGTTCTCCGCCGGCGCCACCGGGCCCGCCGCCAGCGCCTCGATCGGCGGCCTGGTCATCTCGCTCATCATCGCCACGGCCTTCCTCGGGCCGCTGGTGGCGCGGGCCGGGAACCGGGTCCTGGGCCGCGCCGCCCGGGCCGTCTCGCCGGTGGCCGGGCGGATGGCCCAGCACGCGGCCGGCACCGCCGCCCTCCGCGCCGGATCGCTGATCACGCCGGTCGCCCTGGCCGTCGCGTTCGCCGGCGTCCAGCTCTTCGCCCAGTCCACCGTCGTCCAGGCCGCGCGGACGCAGGCGGAGGACGGGAACCGCGCCGACCGGATCGTCGTGGCGGCGGGCCCCGGCCTCCCGCACGGGGTCGCCGAGGCGGTGCGCCGCGTCCCCGGCGTGACGGCCGCGACGCCGGTCAAGCGCACCACCGCCGTCATGGCGGTCAGGGAACTGGGCGAGAAGAACCTGCGCTCGCTGAACGGCGCCGGCGTCGGCGCGGACGCCGCCGCGACCCTGGACCCGGGCGTGTCCTCCGGCCGGCTCGGCGACCTGCGCGGCGACGCCGTCGCGCTCAGCCGGGACGTCGCCGGCGGCCTGCGCATCGGCTCGACGACGCCCCTGTGGCTCGGCGACGGGACGCGGATCCGGGCGCGCGTCGTCGCCGTCTACGACCGGGGACTCGGGTTCGGCGACGTACTCCTCCCCCGCGACGTCGTTGCCGCGCACTCCTCCTCCCCGCTCGACGACCGCGTCCTCGTCCGCGGCAGGGCGGATCTGAGCGCGGTCACCGCCGCCTACGCCGGGACCCGGGTCCTCACGCCCGCCGACTTCCAGGAGGGCCTCTCCCACGAGGTCAGGCTCCAGGGGTTCGTCAGCCGGCTGGTCGTCGCCGCGATCACCGGGTTCGTCCTCATCGGTCTCGTCACCACGCTGGCGCTGGCGACGGCGGCGCGGCGCCGCGAGTTCGCGCTGCTGCGCCTGGTCGGCGCGACCCGCCGCCAGGTCCTGCGGATGCTGCGGCTGGAGGCCGCGATCGTCCTCGGCACGGGCGTCGCGACCGGGGCCCTCATCGCCGCGGTGACGCTGACGGCCTTCGCGGCCCGCGTCACCGGCATGCCGCTGCCATCCGTCCCGCCGCTCGCCTGCGCGGTGCTCCTCCTCGGCGTCGCCGGATCAGGCGCCGCCGCGATCCTGCTCCCGGCGCGCGCGGTGCTGCGCCGGCGCACCCCTCCCTCGCTCTCCTGAAGTCCCCCACTCACCGAAAGGCGCTCCCATGAGCAACTCCACCCGCTGGACCCTGATCGTCGTCCTGGTCGCCGTGAACGTCCTGTCGAACGCGGTCCTCGGCGACGGCTGGGTCCAGATCGCCGTCAGCGCCGTCACCGGCCTCGCGGCCGCCGCCGTCGTGATCGACCTGCTGCTCCGCGGCCGCCGCGAGCCCTGAGCCCGCCCGGGCCGCCCGGCCGGACGACCGAACCGCACGGCTCGTCCCCCGGACGGCCCCTACCGCCGTTACGATCGCCACTGGCATGCTCTGTACCGGAACGGCGTGAAATGGATGATGTGGAGGTCCGGCCCCTGCCGGGCGACCTGCCGCAGCTGTTCGACGGCGGCGCCGAGGAGGGCGCGACCGGCCGGACGCTGTCGGTTCCGCTGCCCGAAGGGGACCTGGTCTGGCCCGACCCCGGGTACCCGCAGCGGCAGCTCCTCATGCGGCCCGCGTTCTGGCTGAGCGACGAGCCGGTCCGCGGCGAGCTGTGGGCCCGGGTCCGCGCCGAGCACGCCCGGTCGGGGCTGTGGCCCCTGCTCATGGACGAGTCCGACCAGCCCTGGGCGGCGGGCCAGATCGCCCCCGAGCCGGTCGCCGAGATCGGCAACTACCACCCCCACGCGTTCATGTACGAGGTGTGGGCGGACTGGGCGGAGCAGGCCGCCGACGACGACCACGGCGACCTCGCCCCGTACGGGCGGCACTGCCCCGGCCCCGCGCCCGCCGGCGTCCCGGTCGACGACCCCGACGCCATGGCCGACCGGCACGCCCGCGCCCTCGCCGCCCGCGGCCTTCCGCTCGGCCTGGTCGCGGTGGAGCGGAGCGCCGACGCGATCGCCGCCGTCGGCTGGCAGGGCGCGCTGAACCACAACGAGTGGACGGCGCCGCTCGCGGCCGTCCTGCGCAGCTGGGAGGACCGCTTCGGCGCCCGCGTCGTCGCGCTCGGCTTCAACACCATGGAGCTCAGCGTCGCCGCGCCGCCCGTGAGCACCCGACACGCCGTCCACGTCGCGGCCGAGCACTGGGCGTTCTGCCCCGACATCCTGTTCCAGGGGCCCGGCACCCTCGCCGGATACGCCGAGGAGATCCGCGGCAAGACCAACTGGTCGTTCTGGTGGGACTGACCGGTCGGCAGGGACGGAAACGGAACGGGGACGGGGACGGATGCGACGCAATGGCAGGGCGCTCTCGGCGGTCATCGCGGCCGGAATCGCCGTCACCCTCGCCGCCGACGTCACCGTGCTCGTCCGGGACCGGACGGAGGGGGCGGACCGCGAGCCCCGCGGAGCCGGGAACCTCGTCTCGGTGGCCGACGCGCCGCGTGCGCCGGCCGTCGCGCCGCTGACCCGCCGCTACACCCCCCATCTGCTGGTCGCCGGGACCTCGACGCTGCCGCCCGCGGCCGTCGAGCGGGCGCGGCGCCTCAAGGGCGTCGCCGGGGTCACGGTCGTGGACGCGGCGCAGGCCAGCGTCGGGGGCCGCCGCATGGGCCTGCTCGGGGTCGACCCGTCGGGGTTCCGCGCGTTCGCGCCCGAGCCGACCGCCCAGTCCGACCAGCTGTGGCAGACCGTCGCGTCCGGCGGCCTGGCGGTGTCGTTCGAGCAGGGCCGGGACGGCGCGCTGCCGCTCGGCGCCGTGGTCCCCGCGGGGCGCAGCGCGAAGCCGGGGCGGGTCCGCGTCGGCGCCTACGCCTCGATGGGCATCGGCGACGTCGACGCCGTCGTGTCCCGCGGGCAGGCCCGCGCGCTGGGGCTGCCGGAGGGGAACGGCATGGTCATCAGCGCCCCGAAGGCCGACGCCGCGGCGCTGGCGAAACGGCTGAAGAGGATCCTTCCGCGCGGCACGAGGGTGGCGACGCTGGCGGCGCCGAAGAGCACCGGCGGCACGCCCCGCAGGAGCCTGCCGCGGGTGACCGGGCGGCCGGACGGGGCGGTCGGCGACCGCTCCCCCATCACCGGCAACATGATGACGCCCACGATGCGGACCGCCCTGCTGGAGATCGCCCGGATGTTCGGCCCGTTCCCGGTGATCGGCTGCTACCGCTCCACCGGCGACCCGCAGGACCACGGCGACGGCCGCGCCTGCGACTTCATGGAGAGCACCGGCGGCCGGACGCCGAGCGCCGGCGCGCAGCGGCACGGCGACCAGGTCGCCCGGTACGCCGTCGCGAACGCGCGGCGGCTGGGCATCTCCTACGTCATCTGGAAGCAGCACATCTGGAACGTGCGCGGCGGCGGATGGCGGCCGATGGAGGACCGGGGAAGCATCACCCAGAACCACTACGACCACGTCCACATCTCGGTGCTGCGCTAGCGGCCCCTCACGGGAGCGGCTGCTCGCACCAGACGACCTTGCCGCCCTTGGTGCGGCGGACCCCCCAGCGCTGCGCCAGCCGCCCCACCACCTGGAGGCCGCGGCCCGACTCGCTCGTGTCGTCCTCGTCCTCCTGGTAGCGGACCCGTGGGCGCCCGTCGGAGGAGTCGAACACCTCGCAGACCAGCCCGCCCTCCAGCACCAGCCGCAGCCCGATGCGGCCCCCGGCGTGCCGGACGGCGTTGGTGACCAGCTCCGACGCCAGCAGGGTGGTGGTGTAGGCCATGTCCTCCAGATCCCAGCGGGCGAGCCGGTCGCGGATGAGGCCGCGCGCCCGGCGGACGGCGGCGGGCTCGGCGGGCAGCTCCCAGGAGGCGTGCCGGTCGGCCGGGATCCGCGCCAGCCGCGCGACGAGCATCGCGATGTCGTCGCGGTGCTGGTCGTCGTAGACGCCGTCGAGGGCGGCCTGGCACAGGTCCTCCAGGGGGCGGCCGGCCGCGCCCGGCCCGAAGGTGGCGCGCAGCCTGGCCAGGCCGTCGTCGATGTCGCGGGCCCGGTTCTCCACCAGGCCGTCGGTGTAGAGGAACAGCAGCGTCCCGTCCTCGACGGTGAACTCGCGGCTGACGATCGGGCCCTCGCCGCCGACGCCGAGCGGCGGCGCGGGCGGCACCGGCAGGTACTCCGAGGCCGTGCCGGGCGGGGCCAGCAGCGGCGGCAGGTGCCCGGCGCTGGCGACCTCGCACCGGCCGCTCACCGCGTCGTAGACGACGTAGGCGCAGGTGGCGAAGTGGGGCTCGCGCTCGCCGAGCGTCCGCATCAGGGAGTCGAGCCGCTCCAGCGCCTCGGCGGGCGGCAACTCCAGCCCGGCGAGGGTGTGGATGGCGGTGCGGAGCCGCCCCATGGTGACGGCGGCCTTCACGCCGTGCCCGGCCACGTCCCCGACGACCAGCGCGACCCGCGCGCCCGGCAGCGCGATCGACTCGTACCAGTCGCCGCCGACCTCGATGAGCCTGCTGCCCGGCAGGTACCGGTGGTGGACCTCCACCGGCGACGGCGCCGACAGCCCGGTCGGCAGGAGGCTGCGCTGCAGGGTCAGCGCGGTCGCCCGCTCCCGGGAGTACTGCCGGGCGCTCTCGATGAAGATGGCCGCCCGGGCGGCGAACTCCATCCCGATCTCGATGTCGTAGGCGTCGAACGGGCGGTGCGCGACGTTGCGGGTGCAGACGAAGAAGCCGAGGACGCCCACCGGCGAGATGATCGGCAGCAGCAGCATCGACGCGCCCTTGAGCAGCTCGGCGACCGGCGGCCGCCGCCACGAGGAGGCGAGCCACGCCGACCCCTCGCCGCCGAGCGAGCGCAGCACCGGCTCGCCGGACTCCAGGCACAGCGCGTGCGGGGTCCCCCGCGGGTAGCCGAGGGACTCCCCGGTCGGGAACGTCGCGTCCCAGGCCGGGTCCTCGTCGTCGAACCCGATCGCCATCCGGCGCAGCTGGGGGCCGTCGGGGCCCTCCGGCCCCTCGTCGGCGTCGATGTGGGTCTCCAGCAGCAGCAGCGCGCCGGAATTGCAGAAGTGCGGGACGAGCACGTCCATCAGCCCGCGCGCGAGCATTTCCAGGTCGAGCGTGGAGCCGATCCGCGGGAGCGCGTCGTCCAGCAGCGCGCGGCGGATGACGGCCGGGTCGACGAACCGGTCCGCCAGCGGCACCGGCACCTTCACGACGGCGAGCGCGGCGATCCCGGGCGCGCCGCCGCTCATCGGGTGGACGGTCACGACGGCGTCGAGCGTGCCGCCGACCGGAGTCTCCACGGCGAGCATGGCGGTGCGCTCCCGCCCGGCCTTCAGCGCCTCCAGCAGCGGCGCGTGCGCGCCGGGGATCACCTCGTCCAGCAGGGCGCCCAGCAGGCCGTTCTCATTCGGGCTCAGAACCGCAGCGGCATTGCGGTCGAACTGGAGAATTCTCCCCGACGAATCCATGCCGAGAATGAGAATTCGGGTGGACGACTCCATCGCTCGATTATGGGACATCGAGCGGCCCGATGAGACCGATACGGGAGGGGAATCCGTCCCTTACCGATGCGTATGGGTCTCATCCAGGAACTGACGCCACGTCCGCTTCCCGACCGCGCGGTCCGGCGTCAGGTGATGCCCCTCCCGGAACCCGCGCGCGGCGCGCCCGGGGAGCGGGAGCGGCACCCGGACAGGGCGCCGCAGCCCCCGCGCCCTCAGGTAGTCCCGCATCATCTCCTCGGCCGTGAGCACCTCCGGGCCGCCCATGTCGTCGACCCGCCGCGCGGGCCCGGCGCCCAGGGCCAGCTCGGCGAGCCGCGCCGCGACCTCGCCGGCGTCGACCGGCTGGTCCCGCAGCCCTCGCGGCAGCAGCACCAGGCCGGGGATCTTGGTGAGCGCGTTGAAGACCGTGTCGGGCAGGGTGTGGAACTGGGTGGCGCGCAAGATCGTGTACGGCAGGCCGGACTCCTCGATCATCCGCTCCACCGCGTACTTGATCTGGTAATAGCGGTAAGGGATCTTGTCGACGCCGACGATCGAGATATAGACCAGGTGCGGCGCGCCCTGCCCGCGCGCGGTCTCGATCAGCCTCCGCGCGGCGGTGAGGTCCCGCTTGTAGTGGAACGGGTCGCTGGCGCAGTGCACGATCGTCTCGGCGCCGGCGAGGGCGTCCTCGAGGCCCTCGCCGGTCACGAGGTCGCCCTGGTGCCACGTCACCCCGGCCTCCGGCTCCCGGGCGCGGCGGCTGAGCGCGTGCACGTCCGCGCCGGCCTCGGCCAGCAGGCGGGTGACGGGCCGGCCGAGCGTGCCGCTGGCCCCGGTCACGAGGATCATGGTCGCCTCCTTGGGCGGGTCGTGGGATGCGGCGGAGCGTCGTCAGGACCTGCCGAAGACCTGCGGCGGCGGGACGGGCGCGACGATCTCCTCTCCGTCGTGCAGCGGCGCGGCGCCGGCGCAGAACGCGGCCAGGTCGCCGCCCTCCAGCAGCCGGGCGCGCACGACGCCGCCCGCGGCGCGGCGCGTCAGCTCGGCCACCGGGAGCGGCTCCCGCGACGCGGCCACGATCAGGTTCCCGAAGCGGCGGCCCCGCAGCACGCCGGGGTCGCCCATCAGCAGCGCGTGCCGGAACACCGAGCGGACCGTCGCGGTCACCCGGCGGGCGAACGGCAGCCGGAACCCGTCGGCGACGTTGGCCAGGTAGACGCCGCCGGGCCGCAGCACCCGCGCGGCGTCCACGACGAACTCGCGGGTCGCGAGGTCCGGCGGCATCGAGGCCCCGGCGAAGGCGTCCATCACGACCAGGTCGTCGGCCTCGTCCGCGAGCGCGGCGATCCCCGAGCGCCCGTCGGTGATCCGGATCCGCAGGCCGCGGACGTTCTTGACCGGCAGCCGCTCCCGGACGACCTGCACCAGCTCGGCGTCCGGCTCCAGCACGATCTGCCGCGAGCCCGGCCGGGTCGCGGCGATGTAGCGGGGCAGCGTGCACCCGGCGCCGCCGACGTGCACCGCGTCGAACGCCTCCCCGGCCAGGCCGAGCGAGTCGACCACGTCGCCCATCAGCCGCATGTACTCGAAGTCGAGGTAGGTGGGGTCGGACAGGTCCACGTACGACTGGGGGACGCCGTCGACGAGCAGCATCCAGCCGCCGTCGCGGTCGGCGTCGCGCAGGAGCTCGGCCTCCCCGCCGGCGATCTCGTAGGTTCGCGGCCGGGATCCGTGCCTGCCCTTGCGTGCCATGGCCTCCACCCTACGGACCGCCGCCCGCGCGGCCCGCGATCAGGTCTGTTCCGTCAGGTCCGTCAGGACGGTCTCCGCCGCGAAGTGGCAGGCGCTGGGATGGGCGGAGCCCTCCCGCTGCTCCAGCGCGGGCACCTCCTCCGCGCAGATGTCCTGAGCCTTCCAGCAGCGGGTGCGGAACCGGCAGCCGGACGGCGGGTCCAGCGGCGACGGCGGCTCCCCCTCCAGCCGGATCTGCTCGGCCCAGCCGGGCGCGTCCGGGTCGGGCACCGGGACGGCCGACAGCAGCGCCTGCGTGTACGGATGGGTGGGGTGCTCGTAGATCTGGGCCTCGTCGCCCGTCTCGACCACCTTGCCCAGGTACATGACGGCGATCCGGTCGGAGATGTGGCGGACGGCCGCCAGATCGTGCGCGATGAACACGTACGCCAGGCCGAGTTCGCGCTGCAGCTCGGCGAGCAGGTTCATCACCTGCGCCTGGACGGACACGTCCAGCGCCGAGACGGGCTCGTCGCACACGATGACGTCGGGGCGCAGCGCCAGCGCGCGGGCGATGCCGACGCGCTGGCGCTGCCCGCCGGAGAACTGGTGCGGGTAGCGGCTGACGTGGGCGGGGTCGAGGCCGACGAGCTCCAGCAGCTCCTGGACGCGCCGGCGCCGCTCGCCCTTCGGCGCGACCTCGGGGTGGACGGCGAACGGCTCCCCCACGATGTCGCCGACCGTCATCCGCGGGTTGAGCGACGAGTACGGGTCCTGCATCACCATCTGGACGCGGCGGCGCAGCGCCCGCAGCTCCGGCTTCGGCATCGCGAAGATGTCGCGGCCGTCGAAGCGGACCGTCCCGGCGGTGGGGCGCTCGGCCGCGAGCAGGAGCTTGGCCAGCGTCGACTTCCCGCACCCGGACTCGCCGACGATCCCGAGGGTCTCGCCGCGGCGCAGCTCCAGATTCACCCCGTCCACGGCCTTGACCTGCCCGACCGCGCGCTTGACCACGACGCCGCGGGTCACGGGGTAGTGCTTGACGAGGCCCTCCACCTCCAGGATCGGGCCCTCACTCGGCTCCGGCACGGTGCATCTCCTCGGCGAAGTGGCAGGCGGCCTCGTGCCCCGGGGCGACGGTGACGAGCGGCGGCCGCTCCGCCGCGCACAGCGCCTCGGCGCGCGGGCAGCGCGGCTGGAAGGGGCAGCCCGGCGGGAGCGCGACCGGGTTCGGCGGCGACCCCTTGATCGGGACGAGCGGGCCGCCGCGCCGGTCGAGCCGCGGCACCGAGGCGAGCAGGCCCCGGGTGTAGGGGTGGGCGGGCCGCGCGTACAGCTCCCGGGCGGGGGCCTGTTCGGCGACCGACCCCGCGTACATCACGACGATCCGGTCGGCGACGCCGGCGACGACGCCGAGGTCGTGCGTGATCAGCACCATGCCCATGCGCAGCTCGTCCTGCAGCCCGGCCAGCAGCCGCATGATCTGCGCCTGCACGGTCACGTCGAGCGCGGTGGTCGGCTCGTCGGCGATCAGCACGTCCGGCTCCAGCGCGAGGGCCATCGCGATCATGATGCGCTGGCGCATGCCGCCGGAGAACTGGTGCGGGTAGTCGCCGAGCCGGCTCCGGGCGGAGGGGATCCGCACCCGCTCCATCAGCTCGACGGCCTTCGCGGTGGCCTCCTTGCGGCCGAGGCCCCGGTGCACCCGGAACATCTCGCGGAGCTGGTCGCCGACCGTGAAGACCGGGTTCAGCGCGGTCAGCGCGTCCTGGAAGATCATCGAGATGCGGTCGCCGCGGTACGCGCGGCGCCGCCGCTCGGGCAGGCCGAGCAGCTCCTCGCCGCGCAGCCGGACCGACCCGCGCTCGACGCGCGCGGGCGGGACGTCCAGGATGCCCATCACGGCCTGCGCCGCGACGCTCTTCCCGGATCCCGACTCGCCGAGGATCGCGAGCGTCTCGCCCTCGGCGAGGGTGTAGGACAGCCCGTTCACCGCGTGCACGTCCTGGTCCCGCACGCGGAACCGCACGTGCAGGTCCTCGACGCGCAGGAGCGGCGCCTCCGGTTCCGGGGCGGGGACCGGGTCGTCCTTCAGGTCCGTGGTCATGTCTCGGCTCACCGCAGCTTCGGGTCGAGGGCGTCGCGGACGGCGTCGCCGAGCAGCAGGAAGCTCAGCACCGTGGCCGACAGGAACACCGCGGGGAAGATCAGCAGATGCGGATGGTCGACGAAGGCGTCCTTCGCCTGGTTGAGCTGGAGGCCCCAGGAGACCTCCGGGTACTGGAGGCCGACGCCGAGGAAGTCCAGCGTCGCCTCGCCCACGATCACGTGGCCGACGTTGAGGGTGGCCACCACGATCACCGGGGCGATCGCGTTCGGCAGGATGTGCCGGATCATGATTCGCCGGTCGGACGCGCCGAGCAGCCGCGCCGCCTGCACGTAGTCGGCGTCGCGGACGGAGATGACCTGCCCCCGCATGATGCGGATCATCGTCGTCCAGCCGAGCAGGACCAGCACCAGCGTCATCGCCCACACCCCGTGCGAGGGGAAGGCGACCAGGATCACGGTGGCGCCGAGCACGAACGGCAGCCCGAAGAAGATGTCGGTCAGCCGGGCGATCAGCGCGTCGACCAGGCCGCCGTAGTATCCGGCGAGCAGTCCGAACAGCAGCGCGATCAGCAGCGCGAACACGGTGACGGCGACGCCGATCAGCAGCGTCGGGCGGGCGCCGTGCACGACGTGCGCGTAGTAGTCGCAGCCCGCGAGGTCGGTGCCGAACCAGTGGTCGCCGGACGGCCCGAGCTTGGCGTCGTTCGGGTCGCAGCCCTCGTTGACCGCGGTGGCGGTGAACAGCCGCGGCACCGCGGCCATGAGCGTCACGAGCGCGAGGACCGCCACCGAGCCCCAGAAGATCCAGCGGCGCCGCAGTTCGTGCCACGCGTCGTCCCACAGCGACGCCCGGCCGATCTCCCCGCCGGCGACGGCGACCGCGGCGGCGCTCGTCCCCGGGGCGCCGGCGCCGGCCGGCGCCTCCGGCTCGGCGCCCGGCGGCCCGGCGTCCGGCTGCTTGATGGTCATGCGCTCCTCACTCGTACCTGATCCGCGGGTCGAGCACCCCGTACAGCAGGTCCACGACCAGGTTGACCAGCAGGAAGATCAGCACCAGCAGGGTGACCGCGCCGACCACGACGGGCCCCTCCTTCAGCTGGATCGACTCGAAGACCTGCCCTCCGATGCCCGGCAGGTTGAAGATGCCCTCGGTCACGACCGCGCCGGCCATCATGTTCCCGAAGTCGACGCCGAGATAGGTCACCACCGGGATCAGCGAGTTGCGCAGGGCGTGCCGGCCGACCACCCGCGCCCGCGAGAGCCCCTTGGCGTTCGCGGTGCGCACGTAGTCGGCCCGCAGGTTCTCCGACAGGCTCGTGCGGGTCAGCCGCGCCACGTACGACAGGCCGAGCGAGCCGAGCACCATCCCGGGCAGCAGGTAGC
Organism: Spirillospora sp. NPDC049024; assembly: GCF_040649235.1. Classification (NCBI taxonomy): domain Bacteria; kingdom Bacillati; phylum Actinomycetota; class Actinomycetes; order Streptosporangiales; family Thermomonosporaceae; genus Spirillospora; species Spirillospora sp. NPDC049024. The sequence goes on along the minus strand of NZ_JBEZFD010000025.1, from coordinate 32,499 downwards.
TCATCGGCCAGCCGTCGTCCGTCCCGGCCGTGGGGAAGATCTGCCAGTGCAGCCCGAACAGGAGCTGCGCCGCGTAGCCGAGCACGAACACCGGCACCGCGATGACCAGCGTGGTCCCGCTGAGGACGAGGGTGTCGGCGAGCTTGCCGCGGCGCAGGCCCGCCCAGACGCCGAGCAGGATCCCGAGGGCCAGCTCGAAGATCCAGGCGGTGACGGCGAGCTGCGCCGTCACCGCCCAGCGCCCGCTGAGCATCTCCGAGACGCTCTCGCCGGTGTAGTTCTCGCCGAGGTTGCCCTGGAGGAGGCCCCACATGTACTTGGCGTACTGCACCAGCAGGGGGTCGTTCAGGTTGTAGCGGTCGCGGAGGGTCGCCAGGACGTTCTCCGGGACCGGCTTGTCCCCGGCGAGCGCCTGGATCGGATCGCCCGGCAGTGCGAACACCATCGCGTAGATGAGCAGCGTGGTGCCGATGAAGACGGGGACCGCCTGCAGGAGCCGCCGGAGGACGTAGCGCCACATCGCCGGCTACTTCACCGTCACTTCGGTGGCGATCAGGCCCGTGGAGAACGGGGTGATCGTGACGTTGTCGACCCGCTTGGAGCGGCCGCCCTCGCCCGCCCACGTCCACAGCGGGATCATCGGCATCTCCCGGATGGCGATGTCCTCGGCCTGGTTGTAGAGCGCGAAGGCCTGCTGCTGGTCGGGCGTCTTGTTGGCCTTGGAGATCAGGTCGTCGAACTCCGTGTTCTTCCAGCCCATGCGGTTGCCCGCCGAGCCCCACATGTTCTCCAGGTAGTTCTGCGGGCTCGGGTAGTCGGCCTCCCAGTTCTGCCGGTACGGGCCCTTCTCCTTGCGGTCGCTCAGCAGGGAGAAGTAGTCGGAGGCGGGGACCTGCCGGAACTGGATGTCCTTGATGCCGAGGTTGTCGCGCAGCGAGTTGGCGACGATCCGCATCCACTGGGCGTAGGTCGGCTGCGCGTTGGAGAAGTACAGCTCCAGCGTCCCGGAGAATCCGCCGGCCTTGTCGAACAGCTGCTTGGCCTTGGCGGGGTCGTAGGTGCACAGCTCACCGCAGGCGTTCGCGCGGTGCCCGGGGATGATGGACGGGACCAGCGAGTCGGCGGGGAAGTAGCTGCCGTTGAAGACGGCCTTGTTGATGCCCTGCCGGTCGATCGCCATCGAGATGGCCTTGCGCAGGTCGGGATTGGCGAACCGCTTGTCGAACACGGGAATGCCGAGGTAGTCGGTCGTGCTCATCTTCCGGGTGAGGAACCGGTCGCCCAGGAGCCGCTTGGCCTCGGGGACCTTGGCGGACGGAATGGTCTGGAGCACGTCGATCCGGCCCGCCCGCAGGTCGGTGTAGGCGGTGTCCGCGCTGGAGTAGCTCTTCCAGGTCACGCCCTTGTTCTTCGGCTTGCGCGCCCCGGTGTAACCGGGGAAGGCGACGAGCTTGATGGGCCCGTTGCGCTTCCAGTTCCCGTCCATCATGTACGGGCCGTTGCCGATCGGGTGGTCGTCGAAGGCCTTGGTGTCCTTGAGCCCGGCCTTCGGCATCGGCGCGTACGCCGGGTAGGTCAGCAGCAGCGGGAACTGGCTGAACGGGTCGTTCAGCGTGACCTTGAGCGTGTTCTGGTCGACGACCTCGACCCCGGAGAGCTTGTCGGCCTTGGGCTTGGCGTTCTCGTCCTCGGGGTTCATGTCCTCGTACCCCTTGATGTACGAGAAGTAGTCGTTGGCGCCCATCGCGTTCGGCCCGTACGCGGCGTTGTTCCACGCGTCGGCGAAGCTCTGGGCCGTCACCGGCTCCCCGTTGTGGAACTTCTGCCCCGGCCTGACCTTGATCGTCCAGACCTTCTGGTCGTCCGAGGTGACCGACTCGGCCGCCAGCGGGACGGCCTTGCCGTCCTTGGTCAGGTCCATCAGGTTGTCGAACATCTCGGTGATCACGTCGAAGGCGTAGCTGCCGGTCGTGTTGGCGGGCAGCAGGTGGTCCGGCTCGGAATGGCCCACGGTGAACGTTCCGTCGCCTGCCTCGGCGTCGTCGCTCCCGCCGCAGGCCGAAAGGCCGAGTGAGGCGGCCAGCGCCACCGCGGCGAGGCCCGCGACATTCAGGCGGAGACCTCTTCCGGCACCCCTCAGGATGGTCATGCTCCTCCTCGGCCGTCTTTCTTCCGGCGGGCCTCTTGGCCGCCCGCCGCACCTGGATTGTTCGCAGCGTCGTACTCACTTTGACGGTTTGGGTACGGCGCTGACGGATCCGAAACCGGATCGAGACGTTCTTGATCATTAGTTGACACTGGTCAGCGACGGACCAAAATGAAGCTTCGTTGCAAAAGGGGACAATGGGGGTGTGGTGCACTTCGATCAGGCGGGCGCGACGGCGGGCGGCACGGTGGACGGCACGGTGGACGGGACCGGCGCCGATCCGGCGGGCGCCGAGGCGGCGGCGATCTGCGCGGACCTGATCAGGTTCGCCACCGTGAACCGGGGCGAGGGCGTGGCCGAGCCGGAGCGGCCGGCCGCCGAGCACGTCGCCGCCCTGCTGGACGAGGCGGGCGTCGAGGCGACGATCGTCGAGTCGGCGCCGGGCCGAGCCAGCACGCTCGCCCGGATCCCCGGCACCGACCCGTCCCATCCGGCGTTCCTGATCCACGGGCACCTGGACGTGGTCCCCGCCGATCCGGCGGACTGGAGCGTTCCGCCGTTCTCCGGCGAGGTGCGGGACGGGTGCGTGTGGGGGCGCGGCGCCGTCGACATGAAGGGCAGCCTCGCGATGACGCTCGCGACCGTGCGGGCGCGGCTGCGGGAGGGGCGGCGCACGCGCGGCGACCTGGTCCTGGCCTTCCTCGCCGACGAGGAGTGCACCGGCGAGTACGGGTCCCGGTACGTGGCGCGCGAGCACCGCGGGTTCTTCGAGGGCTGCACGGAGGCGATCAGCGAGTCCGGCGGGTTCAGCGTGGACGCCGGCGGGACGCGGATCTACCCCATCGCGACCGGCGAGCGCGGCACGACCTGGATGAGGCTGACGGCGCGCGGCACGGCCGGGCACGGCTCGAAGCCCGCCCCCGACAACGCGGTGGCCGAGATCGCGCACGCGGTGTCCCGGCTGGCCTCCCACGAGTGGCCGGTCCGCCTGACGCCGGGCGTGCGGGCGCTGCTGGACGGGCTGGCGGACGCCCTCGGCACCTCCATCGACCACGACCGCCTCGACGAGGAGGCGGCCCGGCTCGGCCGGGCCGGGCACCTGTTCGCCGGGACGATCCGCAACTCGGCCAACCCGACCCGGCTCGACGCCGGCTACAAGGTCAACGTCGTGCCCGGGGTGGCGACCGCGCAGGTCGACGGACGGTACCTGCCCGGCACGGGCGAGGAGTTCCTCGCCACGGTCGACCGGCTGCTCGGCCCGAAGGTGACCCGCGAGTTCATCAACTACGAGGAGGCCCCGGCCGCCGACCCGGCGGGCCCGACGTTCGCCGCGCTCGCGGACGCGCTGCGCGCCGAGGACCCGCTCGCGCGCCCCGTCCCGTACGTGATGGCCGGGGGGACCGACGCGAAGTCGTTCCACCGCATCGGGATCACGAGCTTCGGTTTCGCGCCGCTGCTGCTCGGCCCGGAGCTCGACTACTTCGGGATGTTCCACGGCGTGGACGAGCGGGTCCCGCTGGACGGCCTCGCCTTCGGGACCCGCGTGCTGGACCGGTTCCTCGACACCCGGTAGGACCGGCGGGGTCCGGGTGCGTTACGCCACCCGTTCCCCCGCCGGTCCTGCCCCGGTCACTGCGACTTCTGATAGCTCCGCAGCGAGTGGACGGCGAGCCCGACCGCGGCCGCCGTCAGGGCGAGCAGCCACCCGCCGTGCGTCCCGACGGCCCCCCAGTCGGGATCGTCGGCGAGCGCGCCGCGCGCCGCGTCCAGGGCCCAGCTCACCGGGTTGCCGGCCGCGACGTGCCGCATCCAGCCCGGCATCAGCCCCTTCGCCATGAACGCCGACGACAGGAACGTCAGCGGCAGCAGGAGCATCACGTTCAGGCCGATGATGGTGTTGCGGTCGCGCACGAGCAGCGCGAGGGTGTTGGACAGCGCGGCGAGGACGACGCCGATCAGCACCGACGCGGCGACCAGCACCGCCAGGCCCGTGAGGCCGCCCGGGTAGTGCGCGCCCGCGGCCCCTCCCAGCGCGATGATCACGATGGACTGGAACGCCGTGCTGAGGGCCTGCTCGACGACGCCGGCGTTCGCGATGGCGCCGCGCCGCACCGGCGTGACGAGGAACCGGTTGAGGGTCCCGCGCTCGATCTCGTCCATGGTCGCCATCCCGGCGAAGGAGTTCAGCGACACCGCGTTCATGACCACCACGCCGGGCACGATGTAGTCCAGGTAGGACTGCGTGCCGAAGCCGGGCAGCTCGACCACCCTCCTGAACAGCTGGCCGAACAGGAACAGCCAGATCATCGGCTGCACCAGCGTCATGACGACGACGGCCGGGTTGCGCACCAGCGCGGTCAGCCGCCGGTGGGTCATCCACCAGGTCCCGGTCACGAGGGCGGTCATCGGGCACCTCCGGCGGCGGCGGTCTCGGCGTGGGCGTCGCCGTCGGCGTGCGCGAACCTGCGGCCGGCGTAGCGCAGGTACACGTCGTCCAGCGAGGGCCGCGCGACGGTCGCCGCCGCCGCCGGGACGCCCGCCTGGTCGAGCGCGGCGAGGACGGCGGGGACCGCCGCCGCGCCGTCGTCGGCGCGGGCGCTGAGGCGCGGCCCGTCCACGACGACCTCGCGCACGCCGGGGAGGCGGTCCAGCGCCTCCCGCACCCGCGGCTCGGGCGGCGCCTCCCGCCACTCCACGTGGACGGCGTCGCCGCGCAGCTCGCCCTTGAGCGCGTCGGGGGTGCCCTCGACCACGACGCGGCCCCGGTCGACGATCGCCAGCCGCCGCGCGAGCCGGTCGGCCTCCTCCAGGTAGTGGGTGGTCAGCAGGATCGCGAGCGCGTCGTCGCCCGCCAGCCGCGCGATCTCCGCCCACATCGATGCGCGCGCCTCCGGGTCGAGGCCGGTGGTGGGCTCGTCCAGGAACAGCACCTGCGGCCGGTGGACGAGGCCGAGCGCGACGTCGAGCCGTCGCCGCATCCCGCCGGAGTAGGTCTTCGCCGGCCTGCCCGCCGCGTCCTCCAGCCCGAACCTGGCGAGCAGCTCGGCCGCGCGCCGCCGCGCCTGCGCCCCGCCCATCCCGTAGAGGCGGCCTTGCAGAACGAGGTTGTCGCGGCCGCTCGCCTCGGGGTCGGCGCCCGACCGCTGCGACACCACGCCGATGACGCGCCGGACCCGGTCGGGCCGGCGCAGCACGTCGTGCCCGGCCACGGCCGCGGCACCCGCGTCCGGCCGGACCAGCGTGGTGAGGATCTTGACGGTGGTGGACTTGCCCGCCCCGTTGGGGCCGAGCAGCCCGAGGATCTCGCCCCGCCCGACCGTGACCGACAGGCCGTCCAGGGCCCGGACGTCGCCGGGGTAGTTCTTCACGAGGCCCTCGGCCTCGATGGCATGCGCCATGTTCTCCTCCGTGGAAGGAAACGTGCCGCACGAAGGGCCCCGGATAGGCTGGTGTCGCGTCACGCCGCCAGGGCCCGCTCCGCGCGGGTTCTCGGTGGTGGGTCCCGGCCCGGCGGCGGTGTTGCAGCACCGCCGCCGGGCCTCTCGCTCGCTAGTCCTTCGGGGCTCCCCTCTCCGCCAGCTCGGCGAGCTCGGGCGGCATCTCGCCCGTCTCGTGGAAGGCCCGCCACAGGTCGAGGTCCGGCAGCGTGCCGTCCTCGATCTCGGCGAGGAAGCCGCGCACCCATTCGGCCTCGGCGCGCCGCATCGCGAGGTCGTACTCGGCCTCGATCAGGAAGAGGCGGGGGACCTCCTTCGCGGCCTCCAGGACGGCCCGGTCCTCGGCGATCTCCCGTTCCATCGCGCCGAGGCGGCGGCGCAGCAGGGCCGCCGCCTCGTCCGGGCCGAGCGCGCCGAGGACCGACAGCCCCGCCTCGAAGCGCGGCCGCTCCCGCTCGGGCACCCCGATGAGCTCCCGGACCCAGTCGGCCAGCTCGTCCCGTCCCGCGTCGGTGATGCGGTAGACGGTGCGCTCGGGCCGTGACCCGTGCCGGGAGCTCCCCTCGACGGCCAGGAACCCGTGCTTCTCCAGGTTGCCGACGACGGTGTAGAGCGACCCCCACTTGATGTCCATGTCGCGGTCCTTGCCGCGGGCGCGCATCAGCGAGGCCATCTCATACGGGTGCATCGGCTTGGCGGAGACGGTCGACAGCACGGCGAGCCCCAGAAGGTTGCCCACCTTGCGCCGCTTGGCCATCTCGCCTCCTCGTAGCCGAATACTCGCCGCCGAGTATTGCACTCGGAACCAGGCCCGTCCACCCCCGATGCACGCGGATCCGGCGCGGGTAGAGATCGGACGTGGACTTCTCCAGTGCGGCCGAAGAGTTGTACGGCGTCCTGCCCGCCGACTTCGTGGAGGCCCGCACGCGCCTGGTCCGGGAGGCGAAGGCGGAGGGCGACGCCGCGCTCGCGAAGCGGATCGGGGCGCTGCGCCGCCCCACGCTCTCCGCCTGGGCGGTGAACCTCCTGGCGCGCTCGGCCGCCGGCGACCTCGCCGACCTGCTGGACGTCGGCGAGGAGATGCGGGCCGCCTGGGGCTCCGGCCGCGGCCTCGGGGACCTGGAGCGGCGCCGCGCCGGCCTCGTCGGGTCGCTGGTGCGCGCCGCGGGCGAGCTCGCCGCGGAAGCGGGCAACGCGCTGCGGGAGCAGGCGGTCCGCGAGGTGGAGGACACCCTCCAGGCCGCCACGGTGGACGCCGGCATCGCCGAGGAGGTCAGGGAGGGGCGGCTGTCGCAGCCCCGCAGCCACTCCGGCTTCGTCCCGGCCGGTTTCGCGACGGCGCCCCCGGACGGGGAGGAAGGCGCGAAGCCGAAGCCGAAGCCGAAGGAGAAGCCCGCCAAGGCGAAGCCGTCGCCGGAGAGGAAGCCGGAGAAGAAGGAGGAGGAACCGGCGAAGTCGAACGTGGCGCGCACGAGCGCGGTCCGCGCCAAGCGCGCGGAGACGCTGCGCAAGCGCGCCGAGCAGGCCGAGGACAAGCTGGCCGACCGGGAGGAGCAAGCGGAGGCGGCCAGGAGCGAGGCGCAGGAGGCCTCCGCGAAGGTCGGGCACCTCCGGCGCGAACTGGAACGGGCGATCGCCGAGCGGGACGCCGCGTCCCGGAGGGCGGAGCGCGCCGAGCAGAACCGCGCCCGCGCGGAGGAGGCCGCCCGCGAGGCCCGCCGGGCCGCGACCGAGGCCCGCCGCGCCGCCGCCCGCGACCCCCACCCCGGGTAGTCCCCGCCCGGTAGGGGTCTGGGATAAACGGGATGGCGGGGATGAAGTAGGTTCGTTCCGAACGTGATTCGACAACCAAGGGGGCGCGCGGTGACGGCACCGGTCGTGGAGCAGCCGACTGACTGGACCGAACCGGGCGCGCACCCGGTCGCGCCGGGCGTGCACCGGATCCCCCTGGCGCTGCCGATCCCGTCGCTGCACGCGGTCAACGTGTACGTCATCGAGGACGACGAAGGCCTCGTGGTCGTGGACTCGGGCTGGGCCATGCCCGACACGCGGACCTCGCTCGAAGGCGCGCTCGCCGCACTCGGGCACCGGCTGGACGACGTGGCGCAGTTCCTCGTCACCCACGCCCACTGGGACCACTACTCGCAGGCCCTGGCGCTGCGCGAGTCGTTCGGGACGCGGGTGCGGATCGGCCGGGGCGAGCGGCCGTCGATCGAGGCGTTCGACGTCCACCGGGGACTGCATCCCCGGCAGGTCGAACTGCTGCGCCGGTGCGGCGCGGACGAGCTGGCCGACGAGATCGCGGGCCGGCCGGTGGACCGTTCCGAGCGGGACGTCCCGCACACGATGCCGGACGCGTGGCTGGACGACGGCGAGCGCATCGCCCTGGCGGACCGGGGCCTGGACGTGTTCGCCACGCCGGGCCACACGCGCGGCCACATCGTCCTGCGGGACGCGGCCGCCGGGCTGCTGTTCGCGGGGGACCACATCCTGCCGCACATCACCCCGTCGATCGGGCTGGAGACCGAGCCGGAGCCCAAGCCGCTGCGCAGCTACCTGGAGTCGCTGCGGCTCGTGCGCGACATGCCGGACACCGTGCTGCTGCCCGCGCACGGCCCCGTGCGGCCGAGCGTGCACACCCGGATCGACGAGCTGCTGGAGCACCACGCCGAGCGGCTCGACGTCGCCGCCGCGCAGGTCCGCGCCGGGCACGGCACGGCGTTCGAGGTCGCGGCCGCGATGCGGTGGACGCGCCGCCGCCGCAGCCTCGACGATCTGGACGCGTTCAGCCGGATGCTGGCCGTCCTGGAGATCGAGGCGCATCTGGACGTCCTCGCCGACCGGGGCGTGCTGGACTCCCACGAGGAGGGCGGCGTCCGCCGCTACGCCGTGCGGCGCTGACGCCCCGCGCGATCAGATCCGCGCGATCGGGTCCGGCGCGGGCGATGAGTTCCGGCGCGCCGCCGAGTCTGCATGGGAAACCGTGCAGATCGGAGGACTGAGCATGGCGCTCCCAGACGTCGCCTCCCGCGAAGAGTGGCTGGCGGCCCGCAAAGCACTGCTCGTCAAGGAGAAGGAGCTCACCCGCGCCCGCGACGCGCTGAACAGCGCCCGGCGGCGGCTGCCCATGGTGCGGGTCGACAAGGACTACGTCTTCGAGGGGCCGGAGGGCAAGGCGTCCCTGCTCGACCTGTTCGAGGGACGCCGCCAGCTCATCGTGAACCACGCGATGTGGGCCCCGGAGTGGGAGCGCGCCTGCCGGAGCTGCTCGTCGGGTCTCGCGGAGATCTCGGTCGGGCTCCTGCGCCACCTGCACGACCGCGACACGACCTACGCGGCGGTGTCGCGGGCCCCGCAGTCCAAGATCGGGCCGTTCCGGGCGGAGATGGGCTGGGTGTTCCCCTGGTACTCCTCGTTCGGCAGCGACTTCAACTACGACTACCACGTCACCCTGGACGGGTCGGTGGCGCCGGAGGAGTACAACTACCGGCCGGTGCCGCCGGAGGGCGACCGGCCGATGGACCTGCCCGGCGCGAGCTGCTTCCTGCGGGACGGCGACACCGTCTACCACACGTACTCGACGTACGCGCGGGGCGTGGAGCAGGTCGGCGGCTCGTACTACTTCCTCGACGTGACGGCGCTCGGCCGCCAGGAGGAGTGGGAGGAGCCGAAGGGCCGCGGGACGGGCGGCATGCAGGCGGGCGCCAGGCTCCCCTATCCGGACGAGTACGACGACGAGTACTCCCACTGAGAAACGCCGGAACCGGCCTGGTTACGCTGATCTCCTGATCCCCCGCGGAAGGAGCGGCGATGACGGTCGCCCCCGAGTTCACTGCGATCACCTCGGCCGCCGAGCTGCGCGAGCTCCTCGGCGCGCCGATGCAGCGCGCGATCGACAAGGAGCGCGTCACGCTGCACGCCTGGGATCGCGAGTGGCTCGCCCGGTCCCCGTTCTGCCTGATCGCCACCAGCGACGCCGCCGGCAACGGCGACGTCTCGCCCAAGGGCGACCCGCCCGGGTTCGTGCGCGTGCTCGACGACACGACGATCGCCATCCCGGACCGGCCCGGCAACCGCCGGGTGGACGGGTTCCTGAACGTGCTGAGCAACCCGCACGTCGGCCTGATCTTCCTGGTGCCGGGCCGCGGCGAGACGCTGCGGATCAACGGCCGGGCCACGCTCGTCCGGGACGCGCCCTTCTTCGACGAGATGGTCGTCAAGGGCCACCGGCCGGCCCTCGCGCTCGTCGTGGAGATCGAGCAGATCTTCTTCCACTGCGCGAAGGCGCTCATGCGCTCCAAGCTGTGGAAGCCCGAGTCCTGGGAGCCGGAGGCGCTGCCGCCGCACGCCCGGATCGTCAAGGACGTCCAGTACACCGAGGAGAGCGTCGAGGAGCTCCGGGAGTACTACCGCGAGGCGAACTACAGCAAGAAGCTCTACCAGGGCTGACACGTCCGGCGGCCGGGCGCGCGGTCCTCGCGGGGCACGGGCCGGAGAACGGAACGGCCCCCGCGCCGAGGCGCGGGGGCCGGCGGGTCGAGTCCGCCCGGTCAGCCGCTCTTGCGGCGGAACTGCCGCTGGTGGTCGGCGCGCTCGTGGGTGCCGCGCACCTTCGAGCCGCTCCGGCCGCCGCCGTTGGCGTTCTTGCTCTCCGCGCCGCGCTTGCGCTCCAGGGCCTCCCGGAACCGGCGCTTCACCTCGTCCTCGCCGTCTTCGGGCGCTCCCGCCGAGTCGGTCATGCGGACCTCCAGCTCATGTATGGGCACCCCTAGCGTCACATACCCCGCGATGGCCGCGAGCTCGTGCACGCCGAAAGATCGCCGTGGGAGATTCCAGCATAAACCGGCCAGGAGCGAACGTTCTCTCCTAGGGTCTGTGCACGTGGAGCCCCAGACGCCGCAGGCCGAGCCCGCCCCCGCCCATCCGCCGCTGGAGGCGCTCGCCGTCCAGCCGCTGCTGAACCGCGACTACGAGTCCCGCCCCGCGGCGTTCTACGAGCGGCTGCGGGCGGAGTACGGCCCGGTCGCTCCGGTGGACGTCCTCGGGGTCCCGGCCTGGCTCGTCATCGGCTACGCCCAGACGCTCGACATCCTGCGCGACGCCCGCGGGAACTGGAGCCGGCGGGTCGGCAACTGGCGCGCGTACCGGGAGGGCGCTGTCCCGGCGGACTGGCCGATGCTGCCCGTCGTCGAGTCGGACAACTGCGGGTTCCGCGACGGCGCCGAGTCCACCCGGCTGCGCGGCGCCTGGAGCGAGGGGCTGCGGCCGTTCCAGGACCGGGGCAGGCCGGAGGCGAAGGCCCTGGAGCAGGCCGTCCGGCGCTACGCCGACGAGCTGCTCACGGTACTGGCGGTGAGCGGCGGCCGGACCGGGTGGGCCGACCTGTCGGCGCAGTACGCGCGGCCGCTGCCGCTGATGGTGATCGGGCGGCTGCTCGGCTCGGGCGCCGACGGCGGCGACGAGCTGATCATCGACCTGTGGCGGGTGATGGACGCGGGCCCGGACGCCCAGGAGGCGTCCGCCCGGCTGATCGCGCGGGTCGCGGACCTGTGCGCGGCGCGGGCGGCGGACCCCGGCGACGACCTGCCGTCCTACATGCTGGCCGCCGTGCCGGACCTGACGGCCGAGGAGCTCACCGGCGAGATGGCGATGATGACCGGCCTCGTCGGCGACGTGACCGGGACGCTGATCTGCAACACCATCACCGAGGTGCTCATCGGGGAGACCGGGGCCCGCGACAGCCTCTCGGCCGGGATGCTCCAGGAGGCGATCAACCGGGCCGCGGCCGCCAACCCGCCGATGGCGAACCTGGCGTTCCGGTGGGCCAAGGCCGACGTGCGCCTCGGCCGGTTCCAGATCGCGGCCGGCGACCCGGTCATGGTCTCGCCCGCCGCCGCCCACCTGGACCCGGCGTTCGCGGCGGGCGGCGGACCGGACTCGATCTACAGCTCGCGCGCCCACCTGGCGTGGAGCGCCGGCCCGCACGCCTGCCTCGGCCGCGACCTCGCCACCACCATCACCGCGATCGCGGTGGAGCGGCTGTTCGACCGGTTCGCCGAGCTCCGGCTCGCGCTGCCCGCCGACCAGCTCCCGTGGCGCTCGTCCCCGCTGATGCGGGGCCTGCGGTCGCTGCCGGTCACCTACGAGCTGGCCGGGGACCCGCCGGAGCCGCGGACCTCCCCCGCCGCCGCGGCCGAGGAGGCGACGGAGCAGGAGGACCCGGGCGAGGGCGGGCAGAACTCGCTGGTGCGGCGCGTCCTGCGGATGATGCGGCTCGGGCAGTCCTGACCGGGGGCCGGGGCGTCACACCGCGCCGGCCTCCTCGATCCCCTCCAGCTCCACGGTCCACACGCCGTCCATGACCTCGGACAGGGTGAGGCGCAGCACCGGCCCGGAAGGCCCGTCCTGCGCCGTCCACAGCCGGAAGGCGACATGGAAGGCGCGCTCCGCGCCCGAGACCTGCTCGACCCCGGTCGTCTCCAGGTCGGCGAAGGCGCCGTCGGGCGGGCTGATCAGGTCGCGCCCGGACGCGGTCACCGCGGCGGCCGTCTCCGCCGCGCTCAGCCGGCGCCCCTCGGTGAGGGTCTCGAGCTCCTCGTACTCGCCGCGGACCAGCAGCCCGACCACGACCCGGACCGCGTTCACGCCCTCTTCCGGCAGCATGCGCCACACCGTACCGCGCGCCCGCCATGTGATCGCCCGCATGTTTGGCCGCGCCCGCCCGGGAACGCTCAGTCCGGTAGGCGCGCAAGGAGGACGAAGATGCCAGACAAGAGCGACAAGCACGGCGCGAAGATGGACGATGAGATCGGCCGCGAGACGCAGGGCATGGTCAGCGGCCACCACCCCACGCACGCCGAGGAGTTCAAGGAGACCGAGCCGTTCTCCAACGACTACCCCGCGGACCCGACGGCGGCCGCCGCCGGGGACCGGGAGGGCTCCCCGCCCGGGATGAGCGCGCAGGACGTGGAGGGCCGCAGCGCCCTCGCCCGGATGCTCAGCGGCGTCCGCTATCCGGCCCGCCCGAACGAGCTGGTCCGCCACGCCGCCGAGGGCGGTGCGCCGGACCGGGCGGTCGACCAGCTCCGGACGCTGCCGAAACGCGAGTACGAGAACGTCGCCGACGTGGCCGAGGAGCTCGGCTACGGCCGCGAGGAGCGGCGCTACTGACCGAGCCGCACCGGGGAAGCAGCGGGGTCCGGCCGCCGTGGGCGGCCGGACCCCGCTGCTTTCGTCGGAGGCGCCTCGTCAGCGTCCGGTCCCCTTCCCCGTCCCGTCCTCGCCCGGAACGGTCTGGCTGGGCCGCGGCTCGTGGGCGGGACGGTCGGCGGGTCGCCCGCACCACTGGCTCAGCGCGTCCCTGATCGCCGCCGCGCGCCGGTCCGGCGCCGTCTCGTCGGTCGCCCAGGCGATGTAGCCGTCCGGACGCACCAGCGCGGTCGTGCGGGTGGCGCCGCCGGCGGGCGCGCAGTGCACGCGGCCGGCCCACCGCTTGGCCGCCAGGTAGGTGACCGCGGGGTCGTTGGCCGCGACCACCAGCACGAACCGCCCGTCGGCCAGCAGTTCGTGGAGCCTGCCGGGGTCGCCCGCCAGCGGCACGTCAGGGGCCCGCCGCCCGGTCAGGGGATGCGACCCGCGCGGCGCCGGGTAGGCGAGGTCGATGCCGGAGACGGCGCCCGCGATCCGCCGCGCGACGGGCGGCAGGTGGGTCGCCGCGTACGCCGCCGCGGCGCGGGCCGCCCGCAGCGAGCGCGGCTCGGCGAGGGCGAACCGCAGCAGTGCGCCGCTCCTGCGCAGGACGAGCCTGCCGACGGGATGCCGCTCCTCGTGGTAGCTGTCGAGCAGCCATGACGGCGCCCATCCGCGCAGCTCGGCGGCCAGTTTCCAGCCGAGGTTCGCCGCGTCCTGCATCCCGGTGTTCATGCCCTGCCCGCCCGCCGGCGAGTGGACGTGGGCGGCGTCCCCGGCGAGGAAGGCCCGGCCCACCCGGTAGCGCGGGACCTGCCGCTCGTCGCTGTGGAACCGGGACGTCCAGCGCGGTTCCCCCATGCCGAGGTCGGTGCCGAGGGCGCGGCGGGTCACCTCGCGCAGCTCGTCCATGTCGACGGGCTCGGAGTCGGGCGCCTGGCGGCGGCGGTTCCACGCGATCACCCGGTACCAGCCGTCCCCGAACGGGGCGAGGAACGCGAACGCGTCGCCGACGGCGCCCACGCTGAGCACGTCGGCGGGCGCCCTGTCCAGCCGGACGTCGGCCAGCATCACCGACCGCACCGCCGCGCGGCCGGGGAACGGCAGCCCGAGCGCCTCCCGGACGGTGCTGCGGACCCCGTCCGCGCCGACGACGTAGGACGCGCGGAGCGTGCGCGTCCCGCCGCCGGCGTCCCGCACGTCGACGTCCACGCCCGCCGCGTCCTGGCGGAGCCCGACGGCCTCGGCGCCGTGCACGATCTGCGCGCCGGCGGACAGCGCCCGCTCCCGCAGGACGCGTTCGGTCTCGTACTGCGGCGTGACCAGGACGTACGGGAACCGCCCCGGCAGCCGCGACAGGTCGAGGGCGGTGGAGCCGAGCAGCCGCAGCCTGCCGACGCGCGTCCCGGTCGCGACCAGCTCCTCGGCGACGCCGCGCGCGTCCAGCATCTCCAGGGTGCGGGCGTGCACGGCGAACGCCCGCGTCAGGTTGGTCGTCTCCTCGGGACGGCGTTCCAGTACCGTGCAGCCGATCCCGGCCGCGGCGAGGTCACCCGCCAGGAGGAGGCCGGTCGGTCCGGCCCCCACGATCAGCACGTTCCCGGTCGGCCTGTCGGTGGGCGGCATCGCGCTCCCCTCTCGCTCGGCAGCCGGCGGCTCGGACGCCCGCGCAGAAACACTTCCCACGAACCGCCGCGCCTCACACGGCGGGAGGCCCTGGCGCGGCGGGAGTTCTCAGCCCTGGACGCGGCGGTCGCGCCCCGCCCACTCCCGCTCCCGGAGCTGGAACTTCTGGATCTTCCCGGTGGAGGTCTTGGGGAGCTCGGCGACGAACTCCACCTCGTCCGGCGCCTTGTACCGGGCGAGGCCCGCCCGGACGTGCTCGACCAGCTCGGACTCGGTGGCGGTGCGGCCGTCCCGCAGCACCACGAACGCCTTGGGGCGCTCCCCCCACCTGTCGTCCGGCACCGCGACGACGGCGACCTCCAGCACGGCGGGATGCGAGTCGATCGCCCGCTCGACCTCGACCGTCGAGATGTTCTCGCCGCCGGAGATGATGATGTCCTTGGAGCGGTCGCGCAGCTCGACGTAGCCGTCGGGGTGGCGGACGCCGAGGTCGCCGGAGTGGAACCAGCCGCCGCGGAACGCGTGCGCGGTGGCCTCCTCGTCCCGGTGGTAGCACTTCATGACGTTGTTGCCGCGCATGACGATCTCGCCGAGCGTCGTCCCGTCGGCCGGGACGTCGTTCATGTCGGCGTCGACGACCCGCAGCCCGTCGGTCTGGATCATGCCGACGCCCTGCCGCGCCAGCAGCCGGGCCCGGTCGCCCGCGGGCAGCCCCGCCCAGCCGGGCTGCGGCTCGCACACCGAGTACGGCCCGTAGGTCTCCGTCAGCCCGTACACGTGCACGATGCCGGCCCCGAGCCGCTCCATCTCCCCGATGATCGTCGGGCTCGGCGGCGCGCCCGCCGTGGTGACGGTCAGCGGCCGCTCCAGCGGGTGCGCCTCCGGCGCGTTCGCGATCGTCACCAGGACGGTCGGGGCGCCGTTGAGGTGGGTGACGCCCTCGGCGTCGATGAGCCGCCAGATCTCCCCGGCGACGACCGCGCGCAGGCAGACCTGCGTCCCGCCGATCGCGGCGAGCGCCCACGGCGTGCACCAGCCGTTGCAGTGGAACATCGGCAGCGTCCACAGGTAGACGCTCTCGGGGGTGTGCCGCGAGTGGACGACCTCGCCGAGCGCGTTGAGGTAGGCGCCGCGGTGCGTGTAGACGACGCCTTTCGGCCGTCCCGTGGTGCCGGACGTGTAGTTGATCGAGATGGCGGCGTTCTCGTCCTGGACGGCCCAGGGCAGCGGGTCGTCCGAGCCGCGCGCCATCAGCTCCTCGTAGGAGATGCCGCCGACCGCCGGGTCGGGCTCCGCGCCGGCCGCGGGGACGGTGAACACCGGCGGCAGTCCGCCCGCGATCGGCGCCACGGACGGGTGCAGCCCCGCGTCGACGACCAGGGCCTTCGCGCCCGAGTGGTCGAGGATGTAGCGGATCTCGTCCGGCGCCAGCCGCGTGTTGATCGCGACGAGGACCGCCCCGGCGAGCGGCACCCCGAAGTGCGCGACGAGGAGCTCCGGGACGTTGGGCGCCAGGTAGGCGACCCGGTCTCCCGGCTCGACCCCGGAGGCCCGCAGCGCGTTCGCCAGCCGGGTCGCCTCGGCGGCGAACTCGGCGTAGGCGGCGCGCCGGTCCCCGTAGGCGTAGGCGGTCTTGCCGGGGAACACCTGGGCCGACCGTTCGAGGAACGCGAGCGGGGTGAGCGCCGTGTGACCCGGGCCGTTGTCCATCGGGAGCCTCCGGTGCCGTCGGATGTGGCCTGCGTCTCCAGGATCCCACGCGCACCCGCCCCGCACCGGGACGCCGGGCTAGCCGCCCGCGTTGCGGGTCAGGACGGAGACGGCCCTGACGGTGGCGTAGCCCCGCCACTCCAGTTCGGCGGCGGGCGAATAGGAGGCGAAGTCGACCAGCCAGCCGCCGTCGTCCTGCTGCATGCCGTCGAGCCGCCGCAGCTCGGCGGCCACGATGTCCGGCTTGAAGAGGGAGCGGGACGGACGGTCCGGGTAGGGCGCCAAGTCGAGCGGGCGCAGCGACTCGTCCTCCAGGCCGCCCTCGACGTGGAGGAGGCCGTCGTCCGGGATGTGCTCGCCGAGCAGGGCGATGGCCTCGGTGTCTTCGACGGCGTCCGCCAGCCACAGGGCGAACTCGACCTCCAGAGCGTGCATCGTGTCCTTGGCGCGCATGGCGTCGAGGCAGTAGCGGGTGGCGCGGTCGAGCCACGGATGCCGGGCGACCGCCGTGTCGTGGACGGCGACGCGCTGCGCCATGGCCGCGACCACCGCGGTGATCTGCAGCGAGGACGTCCCCGGGTCGGCACCGGTCCAGAACGGCGCGCAGCCGGCGGGGTCGGGGATGGGCAGGGCGAACGGAAGGCCGCCGTCCGGCAGCGTCACCGAGTCCAGCCAGTCGCAGAGGGCGGCCGCCTCCGGTGCCGTCACCGGGGCCAGTTCCTCGAAGACCTCGAACGCGTGCAGCGCGGGGCCCGGCTGGCTCGTCCGCGACCGCAGGTCGGGCTCCAGCCCGTGGCCGTATCCCCCGTCGGGGTTCCGGTAGGCGTTCAGTGCGGCGAGCAGCGCCTCCCGGTCGCCCTCCCCGGTCAGCAGTTCGAAGCGGCGGCGGTCCAGGGGACGCGCGTGCATGGCCATGAAGTCGGTCGCCTTGGTCAGATCCATGACTCCAGCGTGGCCCTCGCGGGCACACCCGTCTTGTAGATTCCGGCCATCACCAGGTAAGGAACAGCTCCTTGGGCGAGCGGTGGATCAGGCTCGGCAGCATCTCCACCGGTTCCTCGACCCGCAGCCCCGGCAGTCGCGCGGTCAGCTCCTCCAGCGTGGCGCGGACCTGCTCGCGGGCGAGCTGCGAACCCGGGCAGGCGTGGACGCCGTGCCCGAACGCCAGGTGCCGCGCCGGCTCCCGGGTGACGTCGAACTCGTCGGGGCGGTCATGGGCGCGCGGGTCGCGTCCGGCCGAGGCGAAGGCGACGAAGACCTCCGCGCCGGCGGGCAGGTCGGTGCCCGCCACCCGCACCGGCCGGGTGGTGATCCGCCGGAACCCCTGGATCGCCGTGTCGTAGCGCGCGGCCTCCTCGACGGCCGCCGGGATCAGCTCCGGCCGTTCGCGCAGCAGCTCCCACTGCTTCCGGTTCCGCAGCAGGTGCAGCACCGCCGTGCCGATGAGCGCCGTCGTCGTCAGGTGCCCGGCCAGCAGGATGTTCTGCAGGTTGGAGATGAGCGTGCCGTGCGGCTCGATCGCGCGGGCCATCTGGCCGCACAGGTCGTCGCCCGGCTCCCGGTCCTTCACGTGCGCGGCCAGCACCCGCTTCATGCCCGCGACGTGCTCGGCGGCGGCGACCTGCTCCTCCGCGCCCATCGGCCGGAAGACGAGGTCCTCCGCCCGGTAGCCGCCCTCGATCAGGGCGGGCACCTCCTCCGGATCGATGCCGAGCATGTGCCCGATCACCTCGCCGGGCAGGACGCGCGCGTACCGTCCCATCAGCTCGACGCGGTTGTCGGCGGCGAAGGAGTCGACCAGCTCCCGCGCCCGCCTGGTGATGAACGGGACGGCGGCGGCGACCCGGTTCGGCGAGAGCCCGCGTGTCAGCGGCTCGCGCAGCCACCGGTGGTCGTCGCCGTCCGCCGTCACCACGACGGGCCGGCCCTGCGGGAGCGACCGCAGCACGGCGAGGGCCTCGGGGCCCGGCACCACGTCCGGCCGCAGGGCGTTCGCCGAGGAGAAGGTCTCGGGGTCGCGCAGCACCGCCCGCACGTCGGCGTGCCGGGCGACGAGCCAGGCGTCCAGTTCCGGGACGAAGGTCAGCCCCTCGGCCTCGCGCGCCCGGGCGTAGAACGGATAGGGATCGGTCCGGTCGAACTCCACGGCGCCCCCTCCAGTCGACTGGTCCACCGTAGGAAATCGGAATGCGGCACGGGAAGCCTCCGGCCTAGCCTGGCCGGATGGACGTGAGTTTCGAACGGACGGGTGAGCGCCGGTACGCGACCGTCGTCCGGCTCCCGGGGCGGAACCCGCGCCGGATGGATCCCGCCCCCGGCTACGACGACCACGTCCCGCACGACCTCGTCCACTACCTGGTCGAGGCGGAGGTGGGCCTCGCGTCCGGCGTGTTCGGGCGGGCCGCGGCGGGCGGCGGCGACTTCGCCGAGACGGGCGAGACGCCCGGCGATCCGCGGCGGCGGGCCAGGGAGCAGCGCCGGCTGAAGAAGCGGGAGGCGTTCCTCAGCCGGTCCGACCACGGCGACATGGCCAGGTCCGAGCACCTGGCGGGCCTGTGCGACCTCGCCTGGCGCCGCCGCGCGGGCGCGCGGACGCCCGCGTGGGCGGACCGCCGGCCGATACCGCCCGAGGACCGGCCCGCAGTCGACCGCGTCCTCGCCCGGCTGGACGAGCTGGCGCCGCTGTGGCACGACCTGCCCGTCGGCGGATCGCTCACCTTCACCTGGCCCCGGACGGCCCCGAACCCCGTCAGCCCGCGCGCAGCGACAGGCCCAGCGTCCTGAACTGCTCGACGGGCCGGTGGTAGCCGCGCTCGATGTGGTGCACGCCCCTGAGCGTGGACGGCCCCTCCGCGACGGCCGCCGCCAGCACGGCCGAGAACCCGGCCCGGATGTCGGGCATGGTCACGTCCCCGCCGCGGAGCTTGCTCACCCCGCGCACCACCGCCGAGTGCAGCGCCGCCGTGTCGTGGTACCGGCAGGCCGGACCGCCCAGGCAGGTGTCGTAGACCTCGATCTCCGCGCCCATGCTCTGCAGCGCCGGGACGTAGGCGAGCCGGTTCTCGTACACGGTCTCGTGCAGCACCGACATGCCGTCCGCCTGCGTGAACAGCACCATCAGGGGCGTCTGCCAGTCCGTCGCGAATCCCGGGTGCGTGTCGGTCTGCACCGCCGCGGGGCGCAGGCCGCCGGGCGCGGACGCCATGATCCAGTCGTCGGTGATCTCGAACTCGGCGCCCATCCTGGTCAGCGTCGTGATGGCGGTGACGAGCCGGTCCTGCGGGCACCCGTGCACCCGCACCTCGCCGCCCGTGACCAGGCCCGCGACCAGGTAGGAGAACGCCTCGATCCGGTCGCCGCCGAGCCGCGTCTGCGCGCCGCTCAGCCGCTCGACGCCCTCCACGACGATGCGCCGGTCGGGGGCGAAGGAGATCCGCGCCCCCATCCGCTGCAGGAACAGCGCCAGCTCGGTGATCTCCGGCTCGGTCGCCGCGTTGCGGATGACGGTCTTGCCCTCGGCCCGCACCGCCGCCAGCAGCACCGTCTCGGTGGCGCCGACGCTCGGGTAGGGCAGTTCGATGCGCGTCCCCACGAGCCGCGTGGCGTGCGCGTGGATCCCGTCGGCCGCGAGCGACACCTCGGCTCCGAACGCCCGCAGCGCCTCCACGTGGAAGTCGACCGGCCGCCGCCCGATCGGGTCGCCCCCGACCAGCGGCACGAACGCCTCGCCCGCCTGGTGCAGCAGCGGCCCCAGCATCAGGATCGGGATGCGGTTCAGACCGGTGAACGCCTTGCCGACGCTCGGGTCCGAGACCGGGCCCGGCACGACCGTCACCTCGCCGCCGGACCGCTCCACGGTCATCCCGACATGCTCCAGCATGCCCGCCGTGATGCCGACCTCGCCGACGTCCGGTGCGTTGCCGATCGTGCTCGGCCCGTCCCCCAGCATCGCGGCGACCATGTGCTTGCTGACCGCGTTCTTCGCGCCCCGCACGGTGACGTCCCCGCGAAGCGGCCCCGACGGCTCGATCTGCCAAAGCTTCTCAGTCACCCGAGCAGCCTACGGCGTCCGGGAGCCCGGCCCCCCGATTTCGCCGCAACCCCGGCACGCTCCGCTCCGTGCGGGTGACCTCCGCCCACACGCAGGTGTCGCCGCCATCGCGCCGCACGCCCCACCGCTCCGCCACCGCCGTGACGATCACGAGCCCGCGCCCGCCCTCCTCCTCGTCCCCGGGCGCCCGCACCCGCGGCTCCCCGCCTCCGCCGTCCGTGAGCTCCACCCGGACCCGCTCCCCGTCCCCGGTCAGGACGAGCGCCATCCGGTCCCCCGCGCCGTGCTCGACCGCGTTGGTCGCCAGCTCGCTCGTGATCAACTGGACGTCCTCCGCACCGATGCCCTCCAGCTCCAGAGCTCCGTCCACGTACCGGCGCAGCAGCGCCACGGACGACGCGTCCCGGTCCACCGTCAGCGCGCCCAGCACCACCATGCTGCCCAAGCCGCCCTCCCATTTCCGACACTTCCTGAATTACTCCGCGCCACCTTCCGCGACGCGGCCAGCGCAAGCATGGACAACCGGGCCGGGACGCATCCGCCGACCACCGGACAACGGGAATTCCTCCAGCGGGAATTCTCTGATCTTGGCGTTCGCGCCCCGCACACAGGCGGGTCGACACACAATGGAATCGAACGGCCACGGAGGGAGAGCGACAATGTCCGCTGAACCGACACCGGATGTGCGGACCGTGCGCCTCGGCCTCGAACTACGCCACATTCGGCTCGAACAGAACCTCACCCTGCAGAAGGCTCACAAACTGCTGCGGCGCTCCGTCTCCTCGATCAGCCGCATCGAGAAGGGCCAGGTCAGAATCCCCGAGCGCGACCTTCCCCCCATCCTGGACGCCTACGGGATAACCGACCCCGCCCGCCGCGAGGCCCTTCTCGCCCTCACCCGCCGCAACGACGCGAAGGACTGGTGGCAGAGCTACCGCGACGTGCTCGTCGTCTACCCGACCTTCATCAGCATGGAGAACGAGGCCACCCGCATCCGAGCCTTCGAATGCGTCTTCCTGCCAGGCCTCCTCCAGACCCCCGAATACGCCTGGGAGATCTTCGCGGCGGGCGTTCCCGGCCGGTCGCCCCTCGAGACCAAGCGTCTGACCGACGTCCGTATCAAGCGGCAACAGATTCTCGACCGGGCCACCCGCCCCGACGTCCATGCAATCGTCGCCGAGAGCACCCTGCGGCAGAGCGTCGGCGGACCCGAGGTGATGCGGCGGCAATTGCAGCACCTGCTGACCGAAATCGACGGCGGGCGGGTCGGCCTCCAGGTGCTGCCCTTCACCGCCGGCGCCCATCCTGCTTTGGGCAGCTTCAACATCCTCACCGTCCCGGCCCTCGGCGGCGATATAGTCCATATCGACGAGACGAATCAGTCGCGGTTCGTAGACGACGGTGCGGCTACGCGCCGTTATCTCGACGTCTACGAAAGGCTCCGCGCCGCCGCACTCTCCGAGGACGATTCGAGGCAGCGGATCGAGCATCTGGTCTTCGAGTCGCAAGCTCAGGCGAAGGGAAGACCGAGGCGAGCATGACCGGACGAGACCTCTCCCGACTCGACTGGCGCAAGAGCACGCGAAGCGGCGGCGTGGACGACAACAGCTCGTGCATCGAAGTCGCGTCGATGGGCGGCCGTTCCGTCGCCGCCCGCGACTCCAAGGACCCGGACGGGCCCGTCCTCCACTTCGACGCCCACGACTGGGCGTCCTTCCTCACCCGGCTCAAGCAAGGCACCACCCGCTAGAGGACTCGGGCAGCTAAGGGCGGTCGGCCAGGAGGTTGGCGGCGAAGCCGAGGAAGGCCACGCCGCTGAGTTGCTCCATCCGGCGCCGGAACGACGGGCGCCGCAGGCGCTCCCCCATGGCGGCGGCCGCGCCCGACACGAGCCAGAACCAGACCGCCAGCTCGACCACGTCGATCGCGGTGAACAGGATCGTCGTGCCGAACACCGGTGCGCCGTGCGGCATGAACTGCGGGACGAGGCTCATGTAGAAGACGCCCGCCTTGGGGTTCAGCAGGTTGGTCCCGACTCCCGCGCGGAACGCCGCACGCCATCCCGCGGCCACGACGGGCTCGGGATGTTCGACCTCGCCCTTCCTTCTGGCGTGCCAGAGCGCCGTGGCCCCGAGCCACACCAGGTAGGCGGCGCCGCAGACGCGCACCACGTTGTACGCGACATGCGAGGCGGTCAGCAGCGCGGTCAGCCCGACCGCCGTGGCGAGTCCCCACACCGCGCACCCGGCCATGATTCCGAGCGCCGCGGCCAAGCCTTGGCTCCGTCCCTGCGCGACGGAGGTCCTGAGCACCAGGAACGTGTCGAGTCCCGGCACCACGTTGACGATCAACGCGGCGACGGCGAAGGCGAGCGCGGCCGTGATCATGAGCGAATGCTATATCGCTCCTTACGGCCGCACCACGCCCTCGACGGTCAAGCGGTCACAGGATGCCCCGCGCGGCGAACGCCGCCTCTGCGGCCTTCGCCGCCTTCGCTCCGTAGAGGCGCTGGGCCGCGGCGACGGTCGCCTCGGCGGCGGCCTTGAACGAGGTGTCCGGCGCGAACGCGAACTGCGCCTCGACGATCAGCGTGCTCGCCTGGGTGTCGCCGAGCGACTGCCGGATGTCCCAGAGGGCCCGCGACCAGATCTCGCCGTCGGCGTGGACCTCACCGCGGACGTCCTCGGGGTAGTGCTTCGTCCCGTCCAGCCTCCGCAGGCAGTGCGTGGGCCCGGACGTGTAGGACACCGAGTCCCAGTCGGCGACGCACGGCTCCGGGGTCTTGGTCGGCGTGCCGGTCGCCCAGCTGGTGACCGCCACCGCCAGGTAGTCGCCGAACGCCTCCCCGATCGAGCCCGACTCCAGGTTCGTGCCGAACCCGGTGACCTGGCCGTCCTGCACGGAGTGGCCGTACTCGTGGATGACCACCTCGGCGTCCTCGGCGTCGTCGATCCCGCCCTTGCCGAGCGTGATGTTCGCCTTGTCGGGGCGGAAGAAGGAGTTGTCGCCGCCGTACTGGTTGATCCGCACCTCGATCTGCCGCTGGTTCACGGGCCGGAGCCCGGACCCGAACCCGAGGTGCTGCAGGTACCGCTGCGCGGTCGTCACCCAGTAGTAGCCCATCACCTGCTCGAACTGGTCGGAGTCGCGGTGGTAGGCGGGCAGCGCGCCGTTCTCGATCCGGGCGGCCTTGCCGGTCTCGCTCTTGACCCGCGCGTACCGCCCGGTGAGCGACCCGGACCCGTCGAGGTCGGTGAGGGTGACCTGCCGGTAGGCGGGCGCGAGGGCGGCGTAGTCGGCGTCCTTCGCGTCGGTGAGGGACTGGTCCCCGAGCTGCTGGACGGGGTTGGGGTAGAAGACGGTCCCGGCGGCGGTCGCGCCGGAGTCCGCGGCGGACGCCGCCGGCAGCGCGGCCATGAGGGGAAACGCGGCCACGGCCGCGAGGGCGAGACGTCGTGTGTTACGCATGGGCGGACGTTATGGCCAGGTCCGATGCGGGGACAGGTCCAATCCGCGCCGTGTCCAAGTCTGTCTGGCCTCGCCTGTTCGCGGCCCCGAACACTGGCGAAGTTTGTGCTGGTGCCGGTGCCCGTGCCGGGAGTAGCGCGGCGTTCCGGGCGCGACGACAGGTCAGTGCGTCGAGTCCGCGGCCGGGCAGCTCGCGACCGTCTTCTCCGTCATCTGCGCCGTGGCCGCACCCGGGGCGGCCGTGGCCACGGCGTCCTGAGCGCGGCGCCGCCGCGGGCCGGCGGCCGCGCCGGTGCACGTGTGTGGGTTGGCACCGACGCGACCATGATTCCGGCCATGGCCGGGCGGTCCAATTCTGCCGCATCCCACGTTGCACAAGCGTTGCGCGGGCCCCAGATGTCGCGGACGCCACATGCACCTCACCCCGGGTTGACGGGGACGTGCGTGTCGCGGAGCTTCGGGGCAGACAGGTGACCATCCCAGCGACATCCGCGAGGAGCGCCGTGCCGTCGACCGATCACCCGCGATACCCGTTCCCCTGCCAGGACGTTCCGGTCGACGGGGTTCGTCCCGACGATCCGATGGGGCTGTCCCCTCTCTACGACGGACTCGCGCCGGTCGCCCGTGTCCGCCTCCCGGAAGGGCACGAGGCGTTCCTGGTCACCGGGCACAGGGAGTGCCTGCGCGTCCTGCGCGAACAGGACACGTTCCGCCGTGCGGGAGCCGACGCGATCCCGCCCTACCCGCCCACTTCCCCGACGATGCTGGCGCGGGACGGCCGTGAACACCGCGTGCACCGCGACCTGGTCGGCAACGCGTTCGCGCCCGCCCGGATCGACCGGTACCGGCCGACCGTCGACCGGCTCACCACCGCGCTGCTCGACTCGCTCGTCCAGGCGGGCGGTCCGATCGAGGTCAACGAGCAGCTCGCCCTGCCCCTCACCCTCGGCGTCATCGGCGGCGTGATGCACCTGCCGGACGACGACCTGCCGCTGTTCCGCAGGTGGGGCGACATGTTCCTGTCCACGGGCGCCGACCGCGCCGCCGAGAACGAGCGCGCGGTGCTGGAGATGAGCGGCTACATGGCCGAGCGCCTCGGCGGGCTCATGGCGGAGGCGGAACCCGGCTCCGAGGAAGGCGGCCTGCTCTCCGTGATCGCCGCCAACGCCGTCCGCCGGCGGACCGGTCTGGAGGAGGCGGCGCTGCTGGCGGCGAGCGTCGTCGTCGCGGGATGGGAGACGACGGCCGCCGCGATCGCGGGCTTCCTGTTCCGGCTCCTCACCACCCGGGAGGACGGCGGCGACACCCTCTACCGCCTTCTCGCGGCCCACCCGGACCGCATTCCCGGCGCGGTCGAGGAACTGCTGCGCACCACTCCCGGCACCGCGTTCGAATCCGCGCAGCCGCGCCGGGTCGCCCGCGAGGTCGAACTCGGCGGCGTCCCGCTGCGCGAGGGCGACCTGGTGATTCCGGCGGTCGACCGCGCCAACCGCGACCCGGGCGTGTTCGACGGCCCCGAGCGGATCGACCTCCAGCGCGCCCCGAACCCCCACCTCTCCTTCGGAGCCGGTCCCCACGTCTGCCTCGGCGCCCCGCTGGCCCGGCTGGAGCTGAACACCGTCCTGCGCGAACTGACCCGCCGCTTCCCGGACGCGCGGCTGCATCACGCGCCGCACGACGTCGTCTGGAACACCGTCACCGTGATCCGTCACCCGGCCGAGCTCTGGCTCGACCTCGAATCTCCGCAGCGGGACGGATGACCGTAGGCTGACGCTTATGATCAACCCCGCGCCCGACTGGGAAGCGCGCATGGCCGCCCTGTGGGACGCCTTCGACGACCACACCCCCGAGGACTTCCTCGGCAAGGTCGAAGCCCTGACCGGCGAGCTGCCGCCCGGCGACGCCGTCGCCGAGTACGAGCTGGCCTCCGCGCACGACGCCCTCGACCACGAGGCGGAGGCCGCCGACCACTACCGGCGGGCCTTCGCCGCGGGGCTTTCCGGACCGCGGCGGAGGCAGGCCGTGATCCAGTACGCCAGCACGCTCCGCAACCTCGGCCGGGCCGACGAGAGCGTCGCGCTGCTGACCGCGGAACGCGAGGCCGGCTCGGACGAGCTCGACGACGCCGTCACCGCGTTCCTCGCGCTGGCGCTCACCGACGTCGGACGCGAGCGGGAGGCGGCCGGGCTCGCGCTGGGCGCGCTCTCCCGCCACCTCCCGCAGTACAACCGCTCGCTGTCCGCCTATGCGAAGGCCCTCGCACAGGACGGCCCCGGCCCGCGTCCTTAGTGCGGCGGCTCCTCACGCTTCGCGCGGACGTCCCGCCGAGCCTGGACCAGTAGCCGATCGGCGTCGGGCGCGTACCCCCACGCGCGTTCGGGCGGGCTGGTGCGGCCGACCCGGCTGAGATGGCGCCGGGCCCGGTCGTGGTCGCCGGCCCGGTAGAACACCGCACCGAAGAAGTGGTGGGCCTCCAGGTTCCTCGGATGCGGCCGGTCCCCGGCGAGCCACCGGTCGGCGGCCGCCACGAGCGCGGCGTGCACCGAGGGCCTGGCCAGGTAGCGGTTCAGGTCGTCCCAGGTGCCGATCTCACCGCCGATCTCCAGGTGCGCCACCGCCAGTACCGCGGTCACCGGGTCGCCCGGCTCGGCCGCGGCGACGGTCGCCTCGGCGAAGTCCAGCACCTCGGCCTCCGAGCCCCACCACTTCTTGCACAATGCCTGGGAGCGGGAGATATGGCCCGCGTAGAGGGACGGGTCGCGCTCCGTCAGCTCACGCCAGATCCGGTCCAGCTCGTCCCGCCCGAGCTGCATGCCGATGCCGTACCACTGGAGGCTGTCCCAGGGAACGGGGTCCGCGGGCAGCAACTCGGCGGCACGGTAGAGCGGCGGGCCCGCGAGGGCGAGCAGCCGCCAGAACCGGCCGAACCGTTCCGCGTCGACGTGCTCCGCGCGTTGGGCGCTGCGCGCCTCCCACGCCTCGGCGACACGGGTCGCGCCAAGCCACAGGCACAGGTCCGGGTCGTCGGGATCGTCCGCGTACAGTCGTGTCAGCCGCTCGGCCTGGCCGAGCGCGGCGTCGGTGAGGCCATCCACGTAGAGGCTGCGGGTCTCGGCGTCGTCCCGGGTGCGTGCAAGCAGTTCCAGGCCCGCGCGCAGGTCGCCGCCGCGCACCTTCGGCAGCGCCGCCGCCAGCGCCTCGTCCTGCCAGGCCGGCCGTCGCCGCCGCGACCTGATCTTGCCGGGCAGCCCGAAGAGCGCGGCCACCACGCCGGGTGAAGCCTTGCCGGTCTCCTCCGGTTCGGCCGAGGAGGCGTCGTCGCCCGGAGACGGGACGCGGTCGTCGAGGCGGGCCGGCTTGCGGACGACCCGCTCGGCGGGGGCGTGCCGGTCGATCTCCGTGACGGCGGCCGTGCCGGAGCGCCAGAGGTTCGGCTCGACCCCGACCGTCACGCCGTCCAGGCCGATCAGCGCGCGTGCCCCGTCCGGCCACGCGAACACCGCGGCGCACTGGTCGAAGCGCACGGTCGCCATGATCGGGCCGGTCAGCGAGGTGACCCCCTCAGGGCCGACGATCAGGCCCTGCTGGACGTCGCCGGCCCGGCTGTGGACCCGGCCCTCGACCGCGACCAGGGAACGGGTCGGGGCCGGGGCGAACCGCGCCCCTTGCGGCTCTTCGCCGTGCGGAAGCATCAGGAGCGCGGTGTCCAGGACGGCGCGGCCGACCTCCTGGACGTCCTCGGGCCGCACCGCGTCCAGCTCGGCCAGGGCCTCCTCGGTCGTCAGCAGCGGGGCTCCCAGCAGTTCGGCGAGGCACCGCCTCATCGGCTGCGAGGCGCGGGCCTCGTCGGAGCCCGTGCGGGCACGGCGCGCCGCGACCACCTCCGCGAGTTCGGCCGCGTCGACCGGCTCCGCGGCGATGCGCCCGAGCTCCCCGCAGAACCGCTCCGCCAGTTCCGGACGCACCTCGGCCAGACCGTCCGCGAAGGCGAGCAGCTCCACACCGTCCCCGGTGCTCGATGAGAAGTCGACGCTCGTCGTGTAGCTCAGCGCGTTGTCCCTCCGCAGCACCCGGTGAAGGCGCCGGCCGAGGACGTCGGCGTAGACCCGGGCGGCGGACGAGCGCGGCACGATCGCACTCAGCGCGACACCCTTGACGTCGGCGTTGAAGTAGGCAGGCGTCCGAGGCAGGGCGCTCGTCGGTTCCGGGACGGGCCGCCGTTCGCCCTCGGGAAGCGGCAGCGTCAGCCCCTCGGGCGGCGGGCCGCCGACGATCGCCAGTGCCGCGTTGTTCTTGGTGAACCAGCGCGCCGCCCACTCCTGCACGTCCTCTGGGGTTAAGGCGCTCAGACCGTGCTCGTCGTAGGCGGGCAGGCCATAGGTGGCGGCTCCGTAACGCCACAGCAGCAGCTGGCCTTGCAGCCCTGCGTCGCGTCCCTCGGCCTCGGTCCGCAGGATGTTCTTCTCCGCCTCCAGACGGTCCATGGGAAGCGCGCACAGCGATTCGCACACGGTCGTCAGAAATGAAGCGATCTCCGCGGGCTCGCCATGGGTGACGAACATGGTGGTCACGGCGTTCACGACGCCGTTGTGGTGATAGTCGGAATCGCCGACCGCATGCAGCGCCAGATGCTCGACCAGGTGGGTGAGCCCGCCCCTTGCCAGGGTCTCGTCGGCCCGCCCCACGCGGAACACCAGCGCCGCTCGATGGTCGTCGTCGCCCGGCGCGCCCTTGCTCCAGAACACGGGAACGCCGTCGATCTCGGTACGTGTAACGTCCAAATGATCTCCCTCTCCAGGCCGCAAGATCGTACAATTCGCGGGTGCCGAAAAAGGTTGCATATCGGTATCGGGTGCCCTTCGCCACGTCCTGGCGCGCGTATCTGATTCCGGCTTGGCCCGTGGTCCTGCTCGCCTTGCTCACCGCGCTCTTCTGGGGGACGCACCACGCACTCCTCACCGCGAGCACGGTCGACGCCGTCCGCTCCGGAAACGTCCCCAACGACCCCCGTCCGGTGCTCTGGGTGGACGAGGGTCTGCGCTACCGCGTCCACGTCGTCGGAAGCGCCGCCGACCCGGGTTCCTGCACGCTGGCCGGGCAGAACGGCACCTATCCGCTGACGCTGGACCGCGTCCGGCATTCCGGCGACTCCGCGGAGATCAAGGGATACCGATGGGTCGGGGCGTTCCAGGCCCCCGCCACCGACTACGTCGCAGTCGCATGCGACCGCTCCAACGAGGCACTGCGAATCAAGGTGGACGCTCCCGGAACCGGCCTGCTCGTGGCCCTGCTGGTCCTCTGGCCGGCGCTCCTCATCTGGGCGGTGGCCAAGATCTGGCGGATCCGGCGGCGGAGCACACGACGCACGCTCACCCATCGCCCACCGGAGCCGCCGGCCACCGTGTCCGAGGCCGCCCTGGCCGCTGCTGACCGGACCCAGACCACGGTCTACTTCCGCAACGGCACCTTCGTCCCAGCCGGAACCCGCGAGGCCGACTCCGCGACCGACTTCGCCAAGGAAAGACTGGCGGCGCCGCGCGACCCACGCGATTTCCGAACCGCCCCAGCCGGCGACGGCGGATGGCTGGTCACCTTCCCCGACCTGACCGTCTACCTGACCCAAGAAGAGACCAAGCACTCCGGAACGGCCGACCTCGGCCGCCACGCCCTAGCCAAGATCAGTTTGGACGCCCGCACCCCCGAGGTGGCACGCACCCGCAAAACCGAGACCCTCGCCACCCGAACCTGAAAGGCGAACTCACGCCGACCGCTCAACGGGTACGAGACCTGGCACCACCAACGCGCCATCTCTACATGGGACGCATAGCCCTGCTCGCGGCCCTCATCGACCAGCGTGCGGTCACGCAGAACGGCCGGGTTGCGCGGGCTGGCCGAGCCAGCCGACACCGCTTGCGGCATCAACTGGAGGGGCGCGCCGCTGAACGTCGAGTTGCCGGTCGGCGTCCTGAGCGATCAACCATGCCGCGCGCGGCCTCCTCGCCGACCAACTCCGCCGTCGTCGGCGAGCCGTCGAATCGGATAGAAAGATCATTCCGTACCGCCTCAACGAGGGGCTCGGACGCGCCCGGGGCGGCCTCGTCTGTGAGATTGCCCGCGGCGGAGAAGGCGAGCGCCTCCCTTTGGCCTTATTGATTACTCCGGGCCAGTGAACGCTTTTCATCCTCGGGTGCGAGGTCCCTGATCGCGGCGTGATCGCGAGCGGGGCGTCGCGCCGCTCAATGTCGTCTGCCAGGGAAACGGCGTCCGGTTCGTGTCACGCTCTTCCGAGCGGTGCGGTAGCGCCCGCTGTGGCCGTTCTTACGGCCCGGTTCGCACGTCGGTCGGCTCATGACCTGGGCTTCGGTCGACCGAACGCGCGAGCCTGCGGCCATCTGGCGGCTCCAGGTCACGCGCGTAAGGCGCGGTGGCCGCGTCTGGCCTCCACGAAGCCACCCCTGGCAGAAGGAACTCCCCAATACTGGGGAAATGGGTTCGCGTCCCCTGACTGTGGTGTCGCTGACGGTCGGCCTGACCGCGCTGGCGGCGTGCGGCGGCTCACCGCACAAAGGGCCGGCGGTCGACCCCGTGACGCTCACCCCCTCGGCGACCGGGACGGCGACCGGTCAGCCGACCGGCGGCACATCCGGGCCACCGTCGGTGGGTCCGTCGCCGCGCGCCTGGACGACGCCGCGCGTGAACACCGGCAGTGGAGCGTCCCTCCAAAACCAGACACCGGACGCGCTGTGCCAAATGGTCTGGAGCCCTTATCCAGTGCGGATCGAGGGCTTCACGGCCGCGCAGTCGGGCGAGCCCGTGCAGATCACCGACAGCGACATGTCCGACGAGGTTCTGGCGCGGTCCAGGTTCGGGACCGTCACCTACGAGACGGCTCCGACCTGTACGGGCTCCGCCGGCGAGGGCCTCCAGGCGCGCAAGCCCTGTGCGCCGGACACGGTGATCGGCCCCACGGACCCGTGCGCGATCACGCCTGTGTACACCGACCAGCCAGAGATTCCAAGGCCCGCCCGCTATACGGTCCTGGTCACGTGGCGGCTCTCGAAGCTGTGCACGGACTCCTCCGGGCCGTGCGGTGGTCTCGGGGCGAGCGCCGACCGTCCGGTGCGCGCGACCTGGCGGACGACGCAGACACTGACCGCCTGCACCAAGTGGACGCCCTTCCCTGAGGCGCCGAACGGAGGCGAGGGCGATCTCGGCCAGTGCTAGGAGCCGATCCGAGCGGCTGGCGAGGGCGCGCAGGCCTGTCCCTTCGGACCCCGATCCCCGACCGGCGCCGGACTGGACGCAGCGACTCTCCGCACTGGGCACCTTCGGCCCGCCGACGTCGCTCGTCGCGGCCGTCCTGATCTGGTACGGATATGTCGCAACACTCCAGCGGTTCCGCTACTTCGGCGTTGATCTGCAACTCACCGACCTCGGGAACCAGACGCTCCTGCTCTACGGCGTGGAGGTGGCGTACCCGGCGGCAGTGCTGCTCCTGCTGATCGTGCTCGCGTCTCTCGGCGGACATGCGGTCGTGCGCGGCATGGTGCTCCCGGACCGGGTGCGCGCCGCACGGCGGCTCGCGCTGGCCGTGGCGCTGGCCGGGCTCGCGCTGACCGGCAGGGCGCTGGTCGGAGTCCTGTCGACGAAGGTCGCCGCGAACGAGACACCCGGCGTGACGCCGCTTTGCCTGACGGCCGGCGTACCTTCACTGGTCTACGCGTTCTGGCTGTTCCGCCAAGCCGGAGACGGCGGTTGGCGAGAGCGTCCGGCTCTGACCGACGTGGAGCGCGGCGGACGGTACGTAGCGATCGGGGTGGTCACGTTGGGCCTGTTCTGGGCGGCGAACAGCCTCGCAGGCGAGGTCGGTGTCGCCCGCGCCTACAACGATGCCCGCGGCTTCGCCAAGCTCCCCGAGGTCGTGCTCTACACCAAGGAGCCGCTGAGCGACGCTCCGCCCGAGACGCTGCACACCGATTTCGGCAAATCAGTCACCTACCGCCACCGCTACCAGAACCTGCGACTTCTTCTAGCCTCGGGCGGGCGACTTTTTCTCGTCCCGTTGACCTGGAAACCCGACGCTCGCACGGCCCGGATCTCAACGTTCGTCGTCGCGTATGACGGTAACATTCGCCTCCAGCTCATCCCGCAGAAGACCAATTGACCGGGCCGCCTGAAGGCGAACTGCCGGTGACGGTCAACTTCGAGCCAATGAACGCTTCTATCCCAGCGGCACAGTGGGAAAGCATGCGAAGCCCCTGGCAGATGATGCAGATCTTGGTCGATCGCTCCGCCAACGAAGGCTTCCCTGCGCTCAAGGCTGGACGCGCCGCTCGCGATCACAACGTGACCTCGGGACCCGCCATCAAGGATGAGAAGGCTTCAATGGGGTGACGCTCCGGGCCGAAGAACCAGCAGGCCATCGGTAGCCGGCTGGTAGGCCCGGCAAGTGGTGGAGTCCACGCACACCATGCACCAGCGGATGCGGTCCTGGCATCCCCATCGGCCAGTACGGCCGCGTAGATCTCCTCCCATACAGGATCCGCTGATGATCCTGCGGTGGCTGACCAACGCCCACCTCGCTGCCCGGTCTTGGGCAGACGCCCCTTAGTCAGGCTCATTCCTCGCTCGGGACAGTCGAACCCCGAACTTCACCGCCAGCTCAGCGCGGACGAGGAACATGCCGCCGCACGGCTGGCGGCCTGTTGTCCGTCTCCACCGCACTGACTTCCTGAAAATCGATCTCAAAACGGCGGCCACTACAATCCTGGGAATACAAGAAAGGCCCCGCCGTGATCGGCGGGGCCTTTCCTAATAAGTGTCCGGCGGCGTCCTACTCTCCCACACGGTCTCCCATGCAGTACCATCGGCGC